>NZ_JUUO01000091.1 GCF_001074975.1 Streptococcus pseudopneumoniae
TACAACAAAGTAGGCTCCATAATATCCATAGGGGATTTACCCACTACAAATATTATAGAGCCAGTTTTATCTGCAACCTCAAAGCTGTGCTTTGAGCAACCTGCGGCTAGCTTCCTAGTTTGCTCTTTGATTTTCATTGAGTATCAATATGAATGGAGAATGAGAAGTTAGAATTTTGTACTGCTTTAAGCAACATTCTTGCAATCTATTTTACTTTATAATATAATTGATTAGTCAAGTATTGATAAATCAATAGAAAGGAGAAAGAAATGATAGAGATTCAAGATTTACTTTATCAACTCCGCTTGTCTGAGCAAGCAAGCACGAAATTGTTTGAAAAAAGACTTGGGATTAGTTTGACACGGTATCAGATTTTATTATTTTTGCTGAAGCATTCCCCTTGTAATCAAATAGCGGTTCAGGAGCGTTTGAAGATTGATCAGGCCGCCTTGACACGGCATTTCAAGATTTTGGAAAAGGAAGGTTTAGTGGAGCGTCATCGCAATCCTGAAAATCAGCGAGAAGTGTTGGTAGAAGCTACGAAGTATGCCAAGGAGCAGTTAGTGGTGAATCCACCTTTGCAGCATATCAAGGTTAAGCAAGAGATGGAAAGTATCTTAACAGAGTCTGAAAGAACAGAGCTCAGCCGTTTATTGGACAAATTGGTTTTGGGTATTGAAAACATAGAAATTTAAGGAGAAAT
Source organism: Streptococcus pseudopneumoniae (assembly GCF_001074975.1). Taxonomy (GTDB): domain Bacteria; phylum Bacillota; class Bacilli; order Lactobacillales; family Streptococcaceae; genus Streptococcus; species Streptococcus pseudopneumoniae_D. The sequence goes on from NZ_JUUO01000091.1 coordinate 704, forward strand.
AGATGTCAATTATTACAATCATTTTAGCAACGATTGTTGCTTTGGAGCATTTTTACATTTTTTATTTGGAAAGTATTGCAACGCAATCAGAAGCGACTAGTCGTGTCTTTAACATGGACAAGGAAGAATTGTCTCGTCCGTCTGTAAGTTCATTATTTAAAAATCAAGGAATTTATAACGCTCTGCTAGGAGTCTTTCTCCTGTATGGGATTTATTTCTCACAAAATTTAGAAATTGTGACTATTTTTGTCTTATTTGTGATTGGTGCGGCGACTTACGGCTCTCTAACAGCAGATAAGAAAATTATTTTGAAGCAAGGTGGACCAGCTATTTTGGCCTTGATTAGCATTTTACTTTTTAAATAAACTCAAAGGCCTGTCTTATCCTCTCTAGTCCTTTTCACTCCAGAATAAGGGAAATATGTTATACTTGTTTTTAAGAAAAAAATCTCATTGAATTTGTTTTGAGGAGTTAGAAATGAAAGTATTAGTGACAGGTTTTGAGCCCTTTGGAGGGGAAAAGGTCAATCCAGCTTTGGAGGCCATTAAAGGTTTACCAGCTGAAATCCATGGTGCTGAGGTTCGTTGGCTAGAAGTGCCGACAGTCTTTCACAAATCGGCCCAAGTATTGGAAGAAGAGATGAGTCGTTATCGACCTGACTTTGTCCTTTGTATTGGCCAAGCTGGTGGAAGGTCTAGCTTGACACCTGAGCGAGTGGCTATTAATCAAGACGATGCACGCATTCCTGATAATGATGGTAATCAACCAATTGACCTTCCCATTCGAGCAGATGGAGCTTCGGCCTACTTTAGTAGTTTGCCGATTAAAGCGATGGTTCAAGCTATAAAAAAAGAGGGATTACCGGCCTCTGTTTCCAATACTGCAGGGACTTTTGTCTGCAACCATTTGATGTATCAGGCCCTCTATTTGGTAGAAAAGAAATTTCCACAGGTTAAGGCAGGTTTTATGCATATTCCTTATATGATGGAACAGGTGGTGAATCGACCGACTACTCCAGCTATGAGTTTAGTGGATATTAGGCGAGGGATAGAAGCAGCAATCGACGCCATTATAGAACATGGAGATCAGGACCTCAGGTTGGTGGGCGGAGAAACTCATTGATAGAAAAAAGCTTGAGGGGTCACCTTCAAGCTTTTGGACGTTTTCGAGCCAGTACTGCTCTGTAGAAAATTATTTTATTGATTTGAATATAGGGTAGGAGTGAGAAACTAGCAATTCCAAAGGTAATCCAATTGAGGAAGTACCAAGGAAGGAGTTGTAAGTCTAGGACGAAACGCTGGAACTTGTAGCCTTTCATCAGGAAACGGCTGGTTTTTAGGATTTGTCCTGGTTTTGCTTGTCCTAAGTCTAGGGTGTCACAGAGGAGAAATTCTACCTGCGAATAGGCATAGTATTGTGGAATATAGAGACTATTTCCGACAATGATCAAGATGAGACTTGCAAGAAAGTAGAGACCAAAGGTCATGAGGAAGCGCTCGGTTTCAATTGACGTGAGATCCAGATTGGGAAATTCAGGGTGAAGGGCAACGAATTTCTTGGCTAAAAAGCTACTGTAAAAGAGAAAGTAAATCCCAAGCAAGCTAGGGATGCTCCATAAGAGGAGATAGAAACGTTTGAGAAGGAGAGTCAAAAAGGTTTGTGAAAAGTGCTCTTCGTTAAAGAGAGTAAGACTATTTTTGACAGATAGTTCTGTGTCAGGATTCTTGATGAGTTTCAGGGTTGTATAGACTGAACTGGTTAGAAGTATCGTACCGACAAAGGAGACTAGTAGTGGAAAAAGGTAGGCTTGGAATACATGACCAAACACGCTTAAAAAGGGTTGTTCTAAAATAGACTCGTTGATGCGCTCTAAGGGATTGAGGAAGCCAGATAAGATGACCAGCATGCTAGGTAAGAGATAGACGAGAAAGAGGCGGGGATTTTCAGCTTGAAATTTTCTGGATTGCAGACGAATGGTTTTTAAATCAATTTTTGGGTATTTCATTCTCTCATTATACCATAGTTCGTGACAGTTCCGGCTTTTTTTGATAAAATCATACAGTATGCCCTTGGGCACAAAGTATGAACTGGGACTGTCTTTCCCAGCTTCGGAGGTAAAAAATGTCAGATTCACCAATCAAATATCGTTTGATTAAGAAAGAAAAACACACGGGAGCTCGTCTGGGGGAAATCATCACTCCCCACGGTGCCTTCCCAACACCTATGTTTATGCCAGTTGGAACTCAAGCCACTGTCAAAACTCAGTCGCCTGAAGAATTGAAGGAGATGGGTTCGGGAATTATCCTATCAAACACCTATCATCTCTGGCTTCGCCCTGGAGATGAACTCATTGCACGCGCAGGTGGTCTCCACAAGTTCATGAATTGGGACCAGCCTATCTTGACAGATAGTGGTGGTTTTCAGGTTTATTCCTTAGCAGATAGCCGTAATATCACAGAAGAAGGCGTAACTTTTAAAAACCATCTCAATGGTTCTAAGATGTTCCTATCACCAGAAAAAGCCATCTCTATTCAGAATAATTTGGGCTCAGACATCATGATGTCCTTTGACGAATGTCCTCAGTTTTATCAGCCTTATGACTACGTTAAGAAATCAATCGAGCGTACCAGTCGTTGGGCTGAGCGTGGTTTGAAGGCTCACCGTCGTCCGCATGACCAAGGTTTGTTTGGAATTGTGCAAGGGGCAGGATTTGAAGACCTTCGTCGCCAATCGGCTCATGACCTTGTCAGCATGGACTTCCCAGGCTACTCTATCGGTGGCTTGGCAGTAGGAGAAACCCACGAAGAGATGAATGCTGTCTTGGACTTCACAACCCAACTGCTACCTGAAAACAAACCTCGCTATTTGATGGGTGTGGGAGCGCCAGATAGCTTGATTGATGGGGTGATTCGTGGGGTAGATATGTTTGACTGTGTCTTGCCGACTCGAATCGCTCGTAACGGTACTTGTATGACCAGTCAAGGACGTTTGGTTGTCAAAAATGCCCAGTTTGCTGAGGACTTTACGCCACTCGATCCTGAGTGTGATTGCTACACATGTAAGAACTACACACGCGCCTACCTTCGTCACCTGCTTAAGGCTGATGAAACCTTTGGTATCCGCTTGACTAGCTATCACAATCTTTACTTCTTGCTTAACCTGATGAAGCAAGTGCGACAAGCCATCATGGATGACAATCTATTGGAATTCCGTGAGTATTTTGTGGAAAAATATGGCTATAATAAGTCAGGACGTAATTTCTAAAATGGAATTGATATAAGCTAAAAATCCTAAGTTTTCTCTTAGGATTTTTCTTCTTTTTTTGATAGAATAAAGTGTACAATGAAAGGAAGAATAAACTCGTATGCGCATTAAATGGTTTTCCTTGATTAGGATTACAGGTTTACTACTGGTACTCTTGTATCATTTCTTTCAGACGATCTTTCCTGGAGGATTTTTCGGGGTAGATGTCTTTTTCACATTTTCAGGTTTTCTTATTACGGCTCTACTTATCGAAGAATTTTCTAAAAACCATGAGATTGATTTGATAGGATTTTTTAGAAGACGCTTTTATCGGATTGTGCCACCTGTGGTTTTGATGGTCTTGGTAACCATACCCTTTACCTTTCTAGTTCGACAAGATTATGTGGCTGGAATTGGGGGTCAGATTGCAGGAGTCTTAGGCTTTATGACCAACTTCTATGAACTGCTAACAGGTGGGAGTTATGAATCTCAGTTCATTCCTCATTTGTTTGTTCATAATTGGAGCTTGGCTGTTGAGGTTCACTACTATATTCTTTGGGGATTGGCAGTTTGGTTCTTATCCAAACAGGCTAAATCAAATGGTCAGTTGAAGGGAATGGTTTTTCTCTTGTCTGCTGCTGCCTTCTTGATTAGCTTCTTCTCCATGTTTATTGGTAGTTTTCTAGTAACCTCTTATTCCTCTGTCTACTTCTCTAGTTTAACTCATGTCTATCCATTCTTTTTTGGAAGTGTACTAGCAACGATTGTAGGAGTTCGTCAGACGACTTCCCTCGTCAAGCAGTTGGATAAAATCTGGGATTTACGCAAGACCCTGTTGATTTTTGCAGGAGGTTTTGGCCTCTTACTAATTTTGACCTTCTTTGTCAAATTCACTTATCTTTTTGCCTATCTTATTGGCTTCTTGCTTGCCAGTCTTGCAGCTCTTGCTATGATTCTTGCAGCGCGTGTCTTACATGAAAAGACTCCTAATATGCAGGAGCCAAAGATTATCAGCTTTTTAGCAGATATTAGTTATGCGGTTTATCTCTTCCATTGGCCTTTCTACATCATTTTCTCACAGTTGACATCAAATCTTCTTGCTGTGTTATTAACTTTGATTTTTTCTTATGGCTTTGCCAGTCTGTCATTCTATGTATTGGAACCTTGGATTGCAGGCAAGAACACACCTGTTTTACAAACCCTCCGTCCCCTGCCTTATATTCACGCAATTTTTGCAACAAGTACAGGAATCTTGACCATCATTGTCTGCACGGTGACCTTGTTGGCACCACAAGTGGGAGCCTTTGAAACAGACTTGACTGTCAATGGTTTGAAGCAAGCTGCTAGTAATATTGCCCAAACAAAAGTGATGGCAGAACGAGCAGAAGCTGATAGCCTAGGAATTGCTGATGGCACTATGCTAATTGGTGACTCGGTGGCTTTAAGGGCAAATACAGCCCTGCAGACAGCCCTTCCTGGAGCACAGATTAACGCGCAGGTCAGCAGAACAACTAAGACCGCCAATGAAATCATGCTAAATAATAGCCAGAATAAATTTCTACCAAAGATGGTGGTTATTGCAACTGGGGTAAATAATCCTGAAAATTACAAGGAAGACTGGGATAGTATCGTGAAAAATCTTCCTAAGGGCCACCATATGATTTTGGTAACTCCTTATGAGGGAGATAAGACAAAAGAGACCTATGCAATCGTTGAGAAGTCTGCTGCCTATATGAGAGAATTGGCAGAGAAGACTCCTTACATCACGATAGCAGATTGGAATCAAGTTGCTAAGGAACATCCTGAAATCTGGGCAGGGACAGACCAGGTCCATTTCGGAAGTGACACTAGTAAAATTGAAGCAGGAGCTAAATTGTATGCAGATATCATTGCTACAGCCTTGCAAACAGCTCAAGACAAGCCAGTCAAATCAAAATAACGTGTATTAAAAAGAGAAGAGTTGGAGAAATCCAGCTCTTTTAAAATATCTCTAGAAAATAGGTCTATACCATTTACAAATAAAAAAGAAAGGTTTATAATGTAATTGACATAATAAATTGTAGAATCAATCTTTTAAGGAGGTTAACATTATGCCTAACTATATTAAAGCGGATCAGTTTTTCTATCCACACGGAGTTCGTCGTGGAGGTTACTTGGAACTTGTGGACGGCAAGTTTGGAAAACATGTAGAACAAATTCCTGAAGGAGCTGAGGTGATTGACTATACAGGTTATAGCATTGCTCCAGGACTTGTAGATACCCACATTCATGGATTTGGAGGTGTGGATGTTATGGATAATAACATCGAAGGAACCCTTCATACTATGAGTGAAGGACTCCTCAGCATGGGGGTAACGAGTTTCTTGCCAACTACTTTGACTTCTTCTTATGAACAATTGCTCGCGGTAACAGAAAATATCGGTGCGCGTTATCAGGAAGCAAGTGGAGCTAAGATTCGTGGAATTTATTTTGAAGGCCCATATTTCACAGAGAAATACAAGGGAGCTCAAAATCCTGCCTACATGAAAGACCCTCGTATGGATGAGTTTCGTGCTTGGCAAAAAGCAGCAAATGGCCTGCTAAATAAAATTGCCCTTGCGCCAGAACGTGAAGGTGTAGAAGACTTTGTTCGTACAGTTACAGGAGAAGGTGTGACGGTTGCTCTTGGTCACTCAGATGCAACATTTGACGAAGCTAAAAAGGCAGTAGATGCTGGGGCGAGTGTTTGGGTACACGCCTACAATGGAATGCGTGGGTTGACTCACCGCGAACTCGGTATGGTTGGAGCCATGTATCAATTGCCACATACCTATGCAGAGTTGATTTGTGACGGTCACCACGTAGATCCAAAAGCTTGCGAAATCCTTATCAAACAAAAAGGAACAGAAAATATCGCTCTTATCACAGACTGTATGACAGCTGGTGGATTGGAAGACGGTGACTATATGTTGGGCGAATTCCCTGTAGTAGTTGCAAATGGAACTGCACGCCTCAAATCGACAGGTAACTTGGCAGGTTCTATTCTCAAACTCAAAGACGGTTTGAAAAATGTTGTCGACTGGAACATTGCCTCTCCACATGAAGCAGTTATGATGGCCAGCTTCAACCCAGCAAAATCTGTTCACATTGATGATGTTTGTGGACAAATCCGTGAAGGCTATGACGCTGACTTTATCGTATTAGATAAAGATTTGGAATTGGTAGCAACCTACCTAGATGGTGTGAAACGTTATCAAGCATAAGAGAGAAGGCAGAAGTTAGAGGCTAGCTTCTGCTTTTTTATTATGTGACTACTAGTCCGTAAGGAAGCAGATCAAATTAGATGGCTGGATTTTTTATCAAAAAATGAGAAATGAGCATATTTCTTTCCTTGTTTGGTGGAATTGGTTATAATATACGGTACAAAGGAATGAATGAATATGTATCGTGTTATAGAAATGTACGGAGATTTTGAACCTTGGTGGTTTATAGAGGGTTGGGAAGAAGATATTGTAGCAAGTAGGAAATTTGACCAGTATTATGATGCTCTCAAATACTACAAAACTTGCTGGTTTAGATTGGAACAAGAATCTCCTCTTTATAAAAGTAGAAGTGACTTGATGACCATTTTTTGGGATCCAGAAGACCAACGCTGGTGTGATGAATGTGATGAGTATTTACAACAATACCATTCTTTGGCTCTTTTGCAGGATGAACAGGTTATCCCAGATGAAAAATTACGTCCAGGCTATGAAAAACAAACAGGTAAGGAAAGGCACCGTTCTTGCCGTATGAAATTAAAATAGAGAAAAAGTAACTTTTTTGGAGTTGCTTTTTTTATTTTCCCAAATCTTTGCGAATAATATAGGTGAGGAGGTAAGTATGGTTCAAGAAATTGCACAAGAAATCATTCGTTCAGCTCGGAAAAAAGGAGCGCAAGACATTTATTTTGTCCCCAAGTTAGATGCCTATGAGCTTCATATGAGGGTAGGAGACGAGCGCTGTAAAATCGGTTGTTATGATTTTGAAAAGTTTGCGGCCGTCATCAGTCACTTTAAGTTTGTGGCGGGTATGAATGTTGGAGAAAAGCGACGTAGTCAACTGGGTTCCTGCGATTATGCCTATGACGATCAGATGGCGTCACTACGTTTATCTACCGTAGGTGATTATAGAGGGCATGAGAGTTTAGTCATTCGCTTGTTGCATGATGAGAAGCAGGAGTTGCATTTTTGGTTTCAGGATATTGAAGAACTGGGCAAGCAGTACAGGCAACGGGGACTTTATCTTTTTGCTGGTCCAGTCGGAAGTGGCAAGACGACCCTGATGCACGAATTAGCCAAGTCCCTATTTAAAGGACAGCAAGTCATGTCCATTGAAGATCCTGTCGAAATCAAGCAGGACGACATGCTTCAGTTGCAGTTGAACGAAGCAATCGGGTTGACCTATGAAAATCTCATCAAACTTTCTTTGCGTCATCGACCAGATCTCTTGATTATCGGAGAAATTCGAGACAGCGAGACGGCGCGTGCAGTGGTCAGAGCCAGTTTGACAGGGGCGACAGTCTTTTCAACCATTCACGCCAAGAGTATTCTAGGTGTTTATGAGCGCCTGTTGGAGTTGGGTGTGAGTGAGGAGGAATTGGCAGTCGTTCTGCAGGGAGTCTGCTATCAGAGATTAATCGGGGGAGGAGGAATCGTTGACTTTGCAAACAAAGACTATCAAGAACACCAGCCAACTAGCTGGAATGAACAGATTGACCAGCTTCTTAAAGATGGACATATCACAAATCTTCAGGCTGAAACGGAAAAAATTAGCTACAGCTAAGCAAAAAAATATCATTACTTTGTTTAACAATCTCTTTTCCAGTGGTTTTCATCTGGTGGAGACTATTTCCTTTTTAGATAGGAGTGTCTTGTTGGACAAGCAGTGTGTGACACAAATGCGCACGGGCTTGTCTCAGGGGAAATCATTCTCAGAAATGATGGCTAGTTTAGGCTTTTCAAGCGCCATTGTCACCCAGTTATCCCTAGCTGAAGTTCATGGGAATCTCCACCTGAGTTTGGGAAAGATAGAAGAATATCTGGACAATCTGGCCAAGGTTAAGAAAAAACTAATTGAAGTAGCGACCTATCCCTTGATTTTACTGGGTTTTCTTCTCTTAATTATGCTGGGACTACGTAATTACCTGCTACCACAACTGGATAGTAGCAATATTGCCACCCAAATCATTGGTAATCTGCCACAAATTTTTCTAGGAATGGTAGGGTTTGTTTCCATACTTGTCCTTTTAGCACTAACTTTTTATAAAAGAAGTTCTAAGATGCGCGTCTTTTCTATCTTAGCGCGCCTTCCCTTTCTTGGAATCTTTGTGCAGACCTATTTGACAGCCTATTATGCGCGTGAGTGGGGGAATATGATTTCACAGGGAATGGAGCTGACGCAGATTTTTCAGATGATGCAGGAACAAGGTTCCCAGCTCTTTAAAGAAATCGGTCAAGATCTGGCTCAAGCTCTACAAAATGGTCAGGAATTTTCTCAAACTATAGGAACCTATCCTTTCTTTAGGAAGGAATTGAGTCTCATCATCGAGTATGGGGAAGTCAAGTCCAAACTGGGGAGTGAGTTGGAAATCTATGCGGAAAAGACTTGGGAAGCCTTTTTTACCCGAGTCAACCGCACCATGAATTTGGTGCAGCCACTGGTCTTTATCTTTGTGGCTCTAATTATCGTTTTACTTTATGCGGCAATGCTCATGCCCATGTATCAAAATATGGAGGTAAATTTTTAAAATGAAAAAAATGATGACATTCTTGAAAAAAGCGAAGGTTAAAGCTTTTACACTTGTGGAAATGTTGGTGGTCTTACTCATCATCAGCGTACTTCTCTTGCTCTTTGTACCTAATTTGACCAAGCAAAAAGAAGCAGTCAATGACAAAGGAAAAGCTGCTGTTGTTAAGGTGGTGGAAAGCCAGGCAGAACTTTATAGCTTAGATAAAAATGAAGAGGCTAGCCTAAGCAAGTTAAAAGCAGATGGGCGAATCACAGAAGAACAGGTTAAAGCCTATAATGAATACTATACAAAAAATGGAGGAAAAAATCGTACAGTCAATGATTAAGGCCTTTACTATGCTGGAAAGTCTCTTGGTTTTGAGTCTTGTGAGTCTTCTTGCCTTGGGATTGTCTGGTTCTGTTCAGTCCACTTTTGCAGCGGTAGAGGAGCAGATTTTCTTTATGGAGTTTGAAGAACTCTATCGGGAAACCCAAAAACGCAGTATAGCCAGTCAGCAAAAGACTAGTCTAAACTTAGATGGGCAGACGATTAGCAATGGCAGTCAAAAGTTGACAGTTCCTAAAGGAATTCAGGCACCATTAGGCCAAAGTATTACATTTGACCGAGCTGGGGGCAATTCGTCTCTGGCTAAGGTTGAATTTCAGACCAGTAAAGGAGCAATTCGTTATCAATTATATCTAGGAAATGGAAAAATTAAACGCATTAAGGAAACAAAAAATTAGGGCAGTGATTTTACTGGAAGCAGTAGTTGCTCTAGCTATCTTTGCCAGCGTCGCGACTCTCCTCTTGGGACAAATTCAGAAAAATAGACAAGAAGAAGCAAAAATTTTGCAAAAGGAAGAAGTCTTGAGGGTAGCTAAGATGGCCCTGCAGACAGGTCAAAATCAGGTCAATATCAACGGAGTTGAGATTCAGGTGTTTTCTAGTGAAAAAGGATTGGAGGTCTACCATGGTTCAGAACAGTTGTTGGCAATCAAAGAGCCATAAGGTCAAGGCTTTTACCTTGTTGGAATCCCTGATTGCTCTTATTGTCGTTAGTGGAAGCTTACTCCTATTTCAGGCCATGAGTCAGCTCCTCATCTCAGAGGTTCGCTACCAGCAACAAAGTGAGCAAAAAGAGTGGCTCTTGTTTGTGGATCAGCTGGAGGCAGAGTTAGACCGTTCGCAGTTTGAAAAAGTGGAGGGCAATCGCCTCTATATGAAGCAGGATGGCAAGGAAATTGCGATAGGGAAGTCTAAATCAGATGATTTTCGGAAAACCGATGCCAGTGGACGAGGTTATCAGCCTATGGTTTATGGTCTCAAATCTGCACAGATTACAGAGGACAATCAACTGGTGCGTTTTCGTTTCCAGTTCCAAAAAGGCTTAGAAAGGGAGTTCATCTATCGTGTGGAAAAAGAAAAAAGTTAAGGCAGGTGTTCTCCTCTATGCAGTCACCATAGCAGCCATCTTTAGTCTTCTATTACAATTTTACTTGAATCGACAAGTCGCCCACTATCAAGACTATACTTTGAATAAAGAAAAATTGGTTGCTTTTGCCATGGCCAAGCGAACTAAGGATAAAGCCGAGCAAGAAAGTGGGGAACAGGTTTTTAATCTGGGTCAGGTGAGTTATCAAAACAAGAAAGCAAGCTTGGTGACAAGGGTTCGTACGGATAAGAGTCAATATGAGTTCATCTTTCCTTCCGTCAAAATCAAAGAAGAGAAAAGAGATAAAAAGGAAGAGGTAGCTAACGATTCAGGTGAACAAGCAAATCAGGAAAAATCAGAAGAGAATGCTGAAAAGAAAGAGAATTCCTAGCCAATCAAGCTACTTTGTGCCAAACTAAAAATATGCAACATGATTTTAGCCACAAAGCAGAAACTTTTGATTCACCTAAAAATATCTTTCTTGCAAACTTGGTTTGTCAAGCAGTCGAGAAACAGATTGATCTTCTATCAGACAAAGAAATTTCGGATGCTTTTTGTATGAATAATCGGGGTAGCTACCTATCCGAATTTTTAAATTTTCCTAGTACGAAGAAGTTACTAAGGAACATCGCGAAAGGTTCTCTTAATCAATCCAATATAAAGGCAAGGAGTAGTAAATACGAAACAAATTTTAAAATTTTTTAAATTGAAATTTGGCTTTTAACATGAGGGGTTTCCCTTCACCAAATTTGAGTCTGCCTATCCCTTGACTATTCTTTCCTTTCACAAACGAGTCGCTTATTCAATTATAAGTTTACGTGCTCCTAGTCACAGTTCTTGTGCTTGATGGAAAGAATGACACCTATAAAAATGCGAGGTAGTGGCTATGCCACTCACTTATTCACCTCCCCGTGATTTGTAGTAGTGATAGGTTTTCTCACAATTATTATAAAACAAAATAAAGAGCACACCACTTTTTCATTCTGTCTTGTGCCTTGAGTGAAACGAAAGGAATGAATTATAAACATAAAAGTTTAGTATATAGATTATTCCTCTCAAAATATGCAAATAAGCTAGAATACTAAATTTATAGCAGACTTAGTGAAAAGCAGAAACTAGAAATGATACTAGTTTCTGCTTTTCTCCATAATAATTAATTTCCCCTTTTTTCCTTCTAAATCTTTTTTCACAACAAAAAAACCTGAATTTCTATATGCTTTTTGAGCCAATATATTTTTTTCATTTACAGCCAATACAATATGGTTAATTTCTAATTTTAAAGTTGAGTCTATGAATTCAAATATTTTATTCAGAGCATTAGAACCATATCCTTGATTTCTGAAATTATCATCAATAGAAAATCCTCTAATAAGCGCATAATCATTTTGATAATAGCCATACTCTTTAGGACCAGTGTTTAGGTGTAGGCAAAAAAATCCAATTACTTTATGTTCTTTATTAAGTATTACTATTGGGTATCTATACTTATCTTTTTTAGACTTTTCAATAATATTTTTTGGGGTATCAGTATGTGTAATATCATTTAAAGAATAAGAACTTAAAGAATGGTAATGGTCAACTGCACTATACAAAGATAATTTCATGATAATTAATTCCTTTCTCTTTATGTAAGATACATAACTAAATAGGACTCTAGGTATGTAGATTTTTTTATGAAATGTCCTATAAAAATTAGATATATTTAGAGTTATTACTTTAGTCCTTTATTTTCATTATTAGACTTCCTGCAAAACTAGAATCCTAGTTCATGATTGATAATGCCAGCAATCGAATTCATTCGTAATCCGAAGCGTTTACGATGATTTCGATAGGTTGTTGAAAACATTTTAAACGTTTTTACTGTGGCAAAAATATTCTCAACCTTGCTGCTCTCCTTAGATAGTGCATGGTTACAGGCTTTGTCTTCAAGAGTTAATGGCTTAAGTTTACTTGATTTCCTCGGAGTTTGTGCTTGAGGATATATCTTCATGAGTCCTTGATAAGCACTGTCAGCCAAGATTTTATCAGCTTGTCCGATATTTCTGCGACTCATTTTGAACAACTTCATATCGTGACAATAGTTCACAGTGATCTCCAAAAAACAATTCTCCTTTGACTTGTGACAATCGCTTGAACCTTCATAGCGCGGCATTTCTTTTTACCAGAATAATTCTCTAATTGTTTTTTTAGGGCGATTGATTTTTACTTCCGTCGCATCAATCATTACCGTGTCCTCAGAACTGAGAGGAGTTCTTGAAATCGTAAAACCACTTTGAACAAGAGTTACTTCAACCCATTGACTCCGATGGGTTAAGTTGCTTTCGTGAATACCAAAATCAGCCGCAATTTGTTCATAAGTTCGATATTCTCGCAAATATTGAAGAGTGGCCATAAGAAGGTCTTCAAGGCTTAATTTGAGTTTTCGTCCCCCTTTTGCGTGTTTACCTTGATAAGCTGTTTTTAATACAGCTAACATCTCTTCAAAAGTCGTGCGCTGAACACCAACCAGGAGCTTAAATCGTGCATCAGTTAGTTGTTTACTTGCTTCATAATTTTATTGTATCATATTTTTGTTTCACAGGAAGTCTAATAAATAAAAACTCTTTAAAATTTTGTTGGGAAAATGGGAAAAGGTATGAAATAGAAACTGAGTATAACACTTGGAAAACTCTGTAAAAATAGTAAGTCAATTCATGTCTCGTTTTTTCTCTAGGGAAGTTGGGCGGCTATATTTCTATGACCATTTGTCGGAATAAACATCCCTACCAAGGGTCAATAGAAATAAATTCAACGAGATTTTTGCTATCAGATTTAGACGCCCAACTTGTCACTTATACTCTGATACTCTTTCATATAGGACTTTCTATAAGGATGGAAAAAAGAAGGGAAATTTGATAAGATAGGAATATGGATTTTGAAAAAATTGAACAAGCTTATACGTATTTATTAGAGAATGTCCAAGTCATCCAAAGTGATTTGGCGACCAATTTTTATGATGCCTTGGTGGAGCAAAACAGCATCTATCTGGATGGTGAGACGGAGCTAAAACAGGTCAAAGAGAACAATCAAGCCCTTAAGCGTTTAGCGCTTCGCAAAGAAGAATGGCTCAAGACCTACCAGTTTCTCTTGATGAAAGCTGGGCAGACAGAGCCCCTACAGGCCAATCACCAGTTTACACCAGATGCCATTGCTTTACTTTTGGTGTTTATTGTGGAAGAGTTGTCTCAAAAGGAGGAAATCACTATCCTCGAAATGGGGTCTGGGATGGGAATTCTAGGCGCTACTTTCTTGACCTCGCTTGATAAAAAGGTGGATTACTTGGGAATGGAAGTGGATGATTTGCTGATTGATTTGGCAGCTAGCATGGCAGATGTAATTGGTTTGCAGGCTGGTTTTGTCCAAGGAGATGCCGTTCGTCCACAAATGCTCAAAGAAAGCGACGTGGTCATTAGCGACCTACCTGTCGGCTATTATCCTGATGATGCCGTTGCGTCGCGCCATCAAGTTGCTTCTAGTCAAGAACATACCTACGCCCATCACTTGCTCATGGAACAAGGGCTTAAGTACCTTAAATCAGATGGCTACGCTATTTTTCTAGCTCCGAGTGATTTGTTGACCAGTCCTCAAAGTGATTTGTTGAAAGGGTGGTTGAAAGAGGGAGCAAGTCTGACTGCTATGATTAGTTTGCCTGAAAATCTCTTTGCCAATGCCAAACAATCCAAGACCATTTTTATCTTACAGAAGAAAAGTGAAATAGCAGTAGAACCCTTTGTTTATCCACTTGCTAGCTTACAAGATGCAAGTGTTTTAATGAAATTTAAAGAAAATTTTCAAAAATGGACTCAAGGTACTGAAATATAAAAAAGATTTTGTTATAATAGATGAAAACGCTTAAAAGAGGAGTCTTGTTATGACAAAAACAATTGCAATCAATGCAGGAAGTTCAAGTTTGAAATGGCAATTATACTTAATGCCAGAGGAAAAAGTGTTAGCCAAAGGCTTGATTGAACGTATCGGTTTGAAAGATTCAATTTCAACTGTAAAATTTGACGGCCGTTATGAACAACAAATTTTGGATATCGAAAATCACACACAAGCTGTTAAAATCTTATTGGATGACTTGATTCGTTTCGACATTATCAAGGCTTATGATGAGATTACTGGTGTTGGCCACCGTGTTGTTGCAGGTGGAGAATATTTCAAAGAATCAACAGTCGTTGAGGGAGATGTTTTAGAAAAAGTTGAAGAGTTGAGTTTGTTGGCTCCTCTCCATAATCCAGCCAATGCAGCAGGTGTTCGTGCCTTCAAGGAATTGTTGCCAGACATTACCAGTGTAGTTGTTTTTGATACTTCATTCCACACAACTATGCCAGAGAAAGCTTATCGCTATCCACTACCAACAAAATATTACACAGAAAACAAGGTTCGTAAATATGGTGCTCACGGTACAAGTCACCAGTTTGTAGCAGGAGAAGCTGCAAAACTCTTGGGCCGTCCATTAGAAGAATTGAAATTGATTTCTTGCCACATCGGTAATGGTGCTTCTATTACAGCTGTTAAGGGTGGTCAATCTGTGGATACTTCAATGGGATTCACTCCACTTGGTGGTGTGATGATGGGAACACGTACCGGAGATATTGACCCAGCTATCATTCCTTACTTAATGCAATATACAGAGGACTTTAACACTCCTGAAGACATTAGTCACGTCCTTAATCGTGAATCAGGGCTTATGGGGGTTTCAGGCCAGTCTAGTGATATGCGTGATGTGATTGCTGCGAAAGAAGCAGGAGATCATGATGCTACCTTAGCTTATGAAATCTATGTTGATCGTATCCAAAAACATATTGGTCAATACCTTGCGGTCCTAAATGGAGCAGATGCTATTATCTTCACAGCAGGTGTAGGAGAAAATGCAACTGATGTACGTGAAGATGTTATCTCAGGTATTTCTTGGTTTGGCTGTGATGTTGACCCAGAAAAGAACGTCTTTGGCGTGACAGGAGACATCTCAACAGAGGCAGCGAAGATTCGTGTCTTGGTTATTCCAACAGATGAAGAACTGGTCATTGCTCGTGACGTTGAACGCTTGAAAAATAAGTAAAACTCAATGAAAATCAAAGAGCACACTAGGAAACTAGTCGCAGGTTGCTCAAAACAGTGTTTTGAGGTTGTGGATAGAACTGATGAAGTCAGCTCAAAGCACTGCTTTGAGGTTGTAGATAAGACTGACGAAGTCAGTTACATATACCTGCTGACGTGGTTTGAAGAGATTTCCGAAGAGTATAAAACTAGAAAAAATATTCAGTACAAGAAGTTGGGAAAGAGATTTTCCAGCTTCTTTTTCTGATGAAATTGTCCAAAACCTTGCTATGATTGGCTTTTTTGAAAAATATGGTATAATAGTAGTAATTTAATAGATGGAGTTGAGTTTTGAAGAAAAACTTTCGTGTAAAAAGAGAGAAAGATTTTAAGGCGATTTTCAAGGAGGGGACAAGTTTTGCCAATCGCAAATTTGTTGTCTATCAGTTAGAAAACCAGAAAAACCATTTTCGAGTAGGTCTATCAGTTAGCAAAAAACTGGGAAATGCGGTCACTAGAAATCAAATCAAGCGACGAATCCGACATATTATCCAGAATGTAAAAGGGAGTCTGGAAGAAAATGTCGATTTTGTTGTCATTGCTCGAAAAGGGGTCGAAACCTTGGGATACGCAGAGATGGAGAAAAATCTACTCCACGTATTAAAATTATCAAAGATTTACCAGGAAGGAAATGGGAGTGAAAAAGAAACTACAGTTGACTAGTTTGCTAGGACTGTCTCTATTTATCATGACAGCCTGTGCAACAAATGGGACAACTAGCGATATCACAGCCGATTCGGCTGATTTTTGGAGTAAATTTGTTTACTTCTTTGCGGAAATCATTCGCTTTTTATCGTTTGATATCAGTATCGGAGTGGGGATTATTCTCTTTACGGTCTTGATTCGTACACTGCTCTTGCCAGTCTTTCAGGTGCAAATGGTGGCTTCTCGAAAAATGCAGGAAGCTCAACCACGCATTAAGGCGCTTCGAGAACAATATCCAGGTCGAGATATGGAGAGCAGAACCAAGCTAGAGCAAGAAATGCGTAAAGTCTTTAAAGAAATGGGCGTTAGACAGTCAGATTCTCTTTGGCCTATTTTGATTCAGATGCCGGTTATCTTGGCCTTGTTCCAAGCTCTATCGAGAGTTGACTTTTTAAAGACGGGTCATTTCTTATGGATTAACCTTGGTGGTGTGGATACAACCCTTGTTCTTCCTATTTTAGCAGCAGTATTTACCTTTTTAAGTACTTGGCTGTCTAATAAAGCCTTGTCTGAGCGTAATGGAGCTACGACTGCGATGATGTATGGGATTCCAGTCTTGATTTTTATCTTTGCAGTTTATGCACCAGGTGGAGTCGCCCTCTACTGGACAGTATCCAATGCTTATCAAGTCCTGCAAACCTATTTCTTGAACAATCCATTCAAGATTATCGCAGCGCGCGAGGCAGTAGCTCAGGCACAGAAAGATTTGGAAAATAGAAAAAGAAAAGCCAAGAAAAAGGCTCAGAAAACGAAATAATAAGGAGGAATCTGGTAATGGTAGTATTTACAGGTTCAACTGTTGAAGAAGCAATCCAGAAAGGATTGAAAGAATTAGATATTCCAAGAATGAAGGCTCACATCAAAGTCATTTCTCGTGAAAAAAAAGGATTTCTTGGCTTATTTGGTAAAAAACCAGCCCAGGTTGATATTGAAGCTATTAGTGAAACAACTGTCATTAAAGCAAACCAACAAGCTGTAAAGGGAGTTCCAAAGCAAATTAATGATTTGAATGAGCCTGTTAAAACAGTCAGTGAAGCAACTGTTGATTTGGGTCATGTTGTAGAGGCAATTAAAAAGATTGAGGAAGAAGGCCAAGGTATTTCTGATGAAGTCAAGGCTGAAATCTTAAAACATGAAAGACATGCCAGCACTATCTTAGAAGAAACTGGTCACATTGAGATTTTAAATGAATTACAACTTGAAGAAAATGCTCTCGAAGAAGAAGTAGAAACTCCTATTCTTGAAAGCCAAACTGAAAGTCAAGAACTAGAAGACTTGGGCTTGAAGGTTGAACCGAGTTTCGATATTGATCAGGTAGCTACGGAAGTAACGACTTATGTTCAAACAATTATTGATGACATGGACGTTGAAGCCACACTTTCAAATGATTATAACCGTCGTAGCATCAATCTACAAATTGACACCAACGAACCAGGTCGTATTATCGGCTACCATGGTAAAGTCTTGAAGGCCTTGCAACTGTTGGCTCAAAATTATCTTTACAACCGCTATTCAAGAACCTTCTACATTACAATCAATGTCAATGATTATGTCGAACACCGTGCAGAAGTCTTGCAGACCTATGCGCAAAAATTAGCGACTCGTGTTTTGGAAGAAGGGCGCAGTCATAAAACAGATCCAATGTCAAATAGCGAACGCAAGATTATCCATCGTATTATTTCACGTATGGATGGCGTGACTAGTTACTCTGAAGGTGATGAGCCAAATCGCTATGTTGTTGTAGATACAGAATAAGTAAAATCAGGTTTATCCTGATTTTTTGCTAGTTAGAGGAGGTTAAACTGATGTTGAATAAGATAAGAGACTATCTAGAATTTGCAGGGATCCAGTACCGTAATCCTGATAAAGCAGGAGAAGAGCGAGAAAAAATGCTGGCATTCCGCCACAAAGGTCAAGAGGCTCGAAAGGCTTTTACAGAACTGACTAAAGCATTTCAAACCAGTCATCCAGAATGGCAACTCCAACAGACTAGCCAGTGGATGAATCAGGCCCAGCGTTTGAGACCACATTTTTGGGTTTATCTACAACGTGAGGGGAAAGTGACTGAACCTATGCTAGCCTTACGTTTGTACGGGAATCCTTCTGATTTTGGTATTTCCTTAGAAGTCAGTTTCATCGAGCGCAAGAAAGATGAGCAAACTCTAGGTAAGCAGGTCAAAGTTTTAGAAATTCCAACCGTTGAAGGTATTTATTATCTAGTCTACTCTGATGATCAAAGTCAACGGTGGGATGCGAACGAAGAAAATCGTCAAATTTTAAGAAATAAACTATCCAATCAGGAAGTCCGAAAAGTTTTAGTTAAGGCAGATGTTCCAGTGACAGATAATTCATCTGAAGAAGAAATCGTAGAAGCCCTACTGAAATCTTATGATAAAATTCTTCCGTTTTATCTAGCTACGAGAAAATAAGCTAATCATTAAAATATTATAAATCATACAGTCCAAGAGTGAACAGTCCGATGTGTAATTCTTGGTCTTTTTGTTTGCGCTTTCAAAATATATAATAAAACTATAAAAACAATTCAAAAGGAGAACAATTATGGAAGTCATTTCAAGTGTTCTAAATTGGTTTTCTAGCAATATTTTGCAGAATCCCGCATTTTTCGTAGGTTTATTGGTGTTGATAGGATACGCACTTTTGAAAAAACCTGCCCATGACGTTTTCTCAGGGTTTGTTAAAGCAACAGTAGGGTATATGTTGCTCAACGTAGGTGCTGGTGGCTTGGTTACAACCTTCCGTCCTATCTTAGCAGCCCTTAACTACAAATTCCAAATTGGTGCAGCCGTTATCGACCCTTACTTTGGACTGGCTGCAGCAAACAACAAAATTGCAGCAGAGTTTCCAGATTTTGTTGGAACTGCAACTACAGCTCTATTGATTGGTTTCGGAATAAATATCTTGCTCGTAGCTCTTCGCAAGATCACGAAGGTAAGAACCCTCTTTATTACTGGTCACATCATGGTACAGCAAGCTGCAACAGTATCTCTTATGGTTCTATTCTTAGTACCACAATTGCGCAATGCTTACGGTACAGCAGCGATTGGTATCATCTGTGGACTTTACTGGGCAGTTAGTTCAAATATGACTGTTGAGGCAACTCAACGCTTGACTGGTGGTGGCGGATTTGCGATTGGTCACCAACAGCAATTTGCAATCTGGTTTGTAGATAAAGTAGCAGGACGCTTTGGTAAGAAAGAAGAAAGTTTAGACAATCTTAAATTACCTAAGTTCCTCTCAATCTTCCACGATACAGTTGTTGCATCTGCTACCTTGATGCTCGTATTCTTCGGAGCCATTCTTTTAATCTTGGGTCCAGACATTATGTCTAATAAAGAAGTCATCACTTCAGGAACTCTATTCAATCCTGCTAAACAAGATTTCTTTATGTACATTATTCAAACAGCCTTTACCTTCTCAGTTTACTTGTTCGTTTTGATGCAAGGTGTCCGCATGTTCGTATCTGAGTTGACAAACGCCTTCCAAGGTATTTCAAACAAATTGTTGCCAGGCTCATTCCCAGCGGTTGACGTTGCAGCTTCTTATGGATTTGGTTCTCCAAACGCTGTCTTGTCAGGATTTGCCTTTGGTTTGATTGGTCAATTGATCACAATTGTCTTGCTCATCGTCTTTAAAAATCCGATTCTTATTATTACAGGATTTGTACCAGTGTTCTTTGACAATGCAGCCATTGCGGTCTACGCTGATAAACGCGGTGGATGGAAAGCGGCTGTTATCCTATCCTTCATCTCAGGTGTTCTCCAAGTTGCTTTAGGAGCTCTCTGTGTAGCTCTTCTTGATTTAGCATCTTATGGTGGTTACCATGGAAATATCGACTTTGAATTCCCATGGCTTGGATTTGGATATATCTTCAAATACCTTGGTATTGTTGGTTATGTACTTGTGTGTCTCTTCTTGCTTGTTATTCCTCAACTTCAATTTGCCAAAGCAAAAGATAAAGAGAAATATTACAACGGTGCAGTTCAAGAAGAAGCTTAGTATCTAGAAAAGGAGAAATAAAATGGTTAAAGTATTAGCAGCGTGCGGAAATGGAATGGGTTCATCAATGGTTATCAAGATGAAGGTTGAAAATGCTCTCCGTAAGCTTAATCAAACAGATTTTACAGTCAATTCATGCAGTGTCGGTGAAGCTAAAGGTTTAGCAGCAGGATATGACATCGTAATCGCTTCTCTTCATTTGATCCAAGAATTGGAAGGGCGAACTAATGGGAAGTTAATTGGGCTTGACAACTTGATGGATGATAAAGAAATCACTGAAAAACTCAGTCAAGCACTACAGTAAAAGGTTGGAGGGGGCTGGATAGAAACTGAGAGTCATCGTTTCTGTCCTTCTCCCTCTTTAAATAAAGGAGGCAGATATGAATTTAAAACAAGCTTTAATTGACAATGACTCGATCCGACTAGGTTTAGAAGCTAAAGACTGGAAAGAAGCAGTCAAGGTAGCAGTAGATCCCTTGATTGAAAGTGGAGCAATTTTGCCAGAGTATTACGATGCTATCATTGAATCGACTGAAGAGTATGGCCCATACTATATCTTAATGCCAGGTATGGCTATGCCCCATGCTAGACCTGAAGCTGGAGTGCAAAGAGATGCCTTTTCATTGATCACCTTACAAAATCCTGTTGTATTTTCAGATGGGAAAGAAGTTTCAGTTTTGTTGGCACTAGCAGCAACAAGCTCAAAAATTCACACAAGTGTAGCCATTCCACAGATTATTGCCTTGTTTGAATTAGAAGATTCTATCGCACGTTTACAGGTTTGCCAGACTAAGGAAGATGTCTTGACGATGATTGAAGAATCTAAGGATAGCCCTTATCTCGAGGGATTGGATTTGGAAAGTTAGAAAGAGGAATAAAGAGATGACAAAAAGAATACCTAATTTACAAGTTGCATTAGATCATTCAGACTTGCAAGGAGCGATTAAAGCAGCTGTTTCTGTTGGTCAGGAAGTAGATATTATCGAAGCTGGAACTGTTTGCTTATTACAAGTTGGAAGTGAACTGGTTGAAGTCTTGCGAAGCCTTTTTCCAGATAAGATTATTGTGGCAGACACAAAATGTGCCGATGCTGGTGGAACAGTTGCCAAAAATAATGCCGTTCGTGGTGCCGATTGGATGACTTGTATCTGTTGTGCAACTATCCCTACTATGGAAGCGGCTCTAAAGGCTATCATGGCTGAACGTGGAGACCGAGGCGAAATCCAGATTGAACTTTATGGCGATTGGACTTTTGAACAAGCTCAGCTTTGGCTAGATGCTGGTATCTCACAAGCTATTTATCACCAATCTCGTGATGCACTTCTTGCTGGTGAGACTTGGGGTGAAAAAGACCTTAATAAGGTTAAAAAACTTATCGACATGGGCTTCCGTGTGTCTGTAACAGGTGGTCTAGATGTAGATACTCTCAAACTATTTGAAGGCGTTGATGTCTTTACCTTTATCGCAGGTCGTGGAATTACAGAGGCTGCAGATCCAGCAGGAGCAGCGCGTGCCTTCAAGGATGAAATCAGACGAATTTGGGGGTAAACCATGGCACGTCCAATTGGAATTTATGAAAAGGCAACCCCGACACACTTTACTTGGCTAGAACGTTTAAATTTTGCCAAGGAGTTAGGCTTTGATTTTGTCGAGATGTCTATTGATGAACGTGACGAGCGTTTAGCAAGACTGGACTGGAGCAAGGACGAGCGTTTGGAAGTTGTCAAAGCAATCTATAAAACTGGTGTTCGTATTCCTTCTATCTGTTTTTCAGGCCATCGTCGCTACCCATTGGGATCAAATGATCCAGTTCTAGAGGAAAAATCTCTAGAACTCATGAAAAAATGTATTGAATTAGCCCAAGACTTGGGAGTTCGTACTATTCAATTAGCTGGTTACGACGTTTATTATGAGGAAAAGTCACCCCAGACACGCCAACGTTTTATCAAAAATTTGAGAAAAGCTTGTGACTGGGCTGAAGAGGCTCAGGTGGTACTTGCTATTGAAATTATGGATGATCCTTTTATCAATAGTATCGAAAAATACTTGGCTGTAGAAAAGGATGTTGACTCTCCCTACCTTTTTGTATATCCAGATATTGGGAATGTGTCTGCATGGCATAATGATGTCTATAGTGAGTTCTATCTAGGTCACCATGCTATCACAGCTCTCCATCTCAAGGATACTTATGCAGTGACAGAAAGTTCAAAGGGGCAGTTCCGAGATGTACCTTTTGGGCAAGGTTGTGTCAAATGGGAAGAAGCTTTCGATATTTTAAAGCAAACCAATTATAATGGTCCTTTCCTAATCGAAATGTGGTCTGAAAATTGTGAAACTGTAGAAGAAACACGCGCAGCCATTCAAGAGGCACAAGCTTTTCTCTATCCACTAATTAAGAAAGCAGGTTTGATGTAAGATGAATCAAGTAATTAATGCTATGCGTAAACGAGTCTGTGATGCCAATCAATCATTGCCAAAACATGGACTTGTCAAATTTACCTGGGGCAATGTATCGGAAGTCAATCGTGAACTCGGTGTCATTGTTATCAAACCATCAGGCGTAGATTATGACGAATTGACACCTGAAAACATGGTGGCAACTGACCTGGATGGCAAGGTTCTAGAAGGAGATTTAAGACCATCTTCGGACCTTCCAACTCATGTGCAGTTATATAAGGCTTGGCCAGAGATTGCTAGTGTGGTCCATACCCATTCGAC
This sequence comes from Streptococcus pseudopneumoniae, assembly GCF_001074975.1. Lineage (GTDB taxonomy): Bacteria > Bacillota > Bacilli > Lactobacillales > Streptococcaceae > Streptococcus > Streptococcus pseudopneumoniae_D. The sequence continues at coordinate 23,710 of NZ_JUUO01000091.1, forward strand.
AGAAGCTGTTGGTTGGGCTCAGGCAGGTCGTGATATTCCTTTCTATGGAACAACCCATGCGGATTATTTCTACGGTTCAATTCCTTGCGCCCGTAGTTTGACCAAGGATGAAGTAGAAGTAGCCTATGAAAAAGATACTGGTCTGGTCATCGTGGAAGAGTTTGAACGCCGTGGTCTAAACCCTGTTGAAGTACCAGGGATTGTCGTACGTAATCACGGTCCATTCACCTGGGGCAAAAATCCAGAGAATGCTGTCTATCACTCTGTTGTACTAGAGGAAGTGTCTAAGATGAATCGTTTCACAGAGCAAATCAATCCAAGAGTTGAACCTGCTCCCCAGTACATCCTAGAAAAGCACTACCAACGTAAGCATGGACCAAATGCTTATTACGGTCAAAAGAAATAAGAAATTGAATTGAAAAGAGGCTAGGACCTTTCGATCCAAGCCTCGCTTTTGTAATTGTAAGTATTCGTTATTAAGAGACTACTGTTGATAATTGAAATGCGTTAGTGAATGTGATACTATTATAAAGTTGTTTTCAAGGCAGTTGATTGATAGAGGAGTATGAAATATGGTACTGGATAAGGCAAGTTGTGATTTGCTTCAATATTTGATGGATCAAGAAACGTCCAAAACGATTATGGCGATTTCAAAAGATTTGAAAGAGTCAAGAAGGAAAATTTATTATCACATTGACAAAATCAATGCTGCTTTGGGTGACGAGGCGCTTCATATCATTAGTATTCCACGAATTGGTATTCACTTAACGGAAGAGCAGAGAGATGCTTGTTGTGAACTATTATCGGAAGTAGATTCGTACGATTATATCATGAGTGCGCATGAACGTATGATGATAATGTTACTATGGATAGGTATTTCTAAAGAACGTATTACGATTGAAAAATTGATGGAGTTAACAGAGGTGTCTAGGAATACTGTTCTCAATGATTTGAATAGTATTCGTTATCAACTAACTTTGGAACAATATCAGGTGACCTTGCAAGTGAGCAAGTCACAGGGATACCATCTTCATGCCCACCCCCTTAATAAAATTCAGTATCTTCAATCGCTTCTATATCATATTTTTATGGAAGAAAATGCCACTTTTGTATCTATTTTAGAAGATAAGATGAAAGAGAGGTTAGATGGTGAGTGTTTGCTTTCTGTTGAAATGAACCAATTTTTTAAGGAACAGGTTCCTTTAGTTGAACAAGATTTAGGGAAGAAAATAAATCATCATGAAGTAACTTTTATGTTGCAGGTTCTACCTTATTTGCTGTTAAGCTGTCATAATGTTGAACAGTATCAAGAAAGACATCAGGATATAGAGAAAGAATTTTCTTTGATAAGAAAAAGAATAGAGTATCAGGTGTCTAAGAAATTAGGAGAGCGGTTGTTTCAAAAGTTTGAAATTTCTTTGTCAGAACTTGAAGTTTCTCTTGTAGCTGTTCTTCTCCTCTCCTATCGTAAAGATTTGGATATTCATGCAGAAAGTGATGATTTTCGGCAATTAAAACTTGCTTTAGAAGAATTTATCTGGTATTTTGAATCACAAATTCGAATGGAGATTGAGAACAAGGATGATTTGTTACGAAATTTGATGATCCACTGTAAAGCCTTGTTATTTAGAAAGACGTACGGTATTTTTTCTAAAAATCCTCTAACAAAACAAATTCGATCCAAGTATGGAGAATTATTTTTAGTCACTAGAAAATCTGCGGAAATTTTAGAAGGAGCATGGTTTATTCGGCTAACAGACGATGATATTGCCTATTTGACGATTCATATTGGAGGATTTTTAAAGTATACACCATCGTCTCAAAAAAATATGAAAAAAGTTTATCTCGTTTGTGATGAAGGTGTTGCGGTTTCGAGACTTTTGCTGAAACAATGCAAACTTTATTTTCCAAATGAGCAAATTGGCACTGTATTTACAACAGAACAATTTAAGAGTGTGGAAGATATTGCACAAGTTGATGTAGTGATTACTACTAATGATGATTTGGATAGCAGATTTCCGATTTTAAGGGTTAATCCTATCCTTGAAGCAGAAGATATTTTGAAAATGCTAGACTATCTTAAACACAATATATTTCGTAATGAGAGCAAAAGTTTCAGTGAAAATCTTTCTAGTCTTATTTCGTCTTATATTGTAGACAGCAAGTTGGCTAGTAAGTTCCAAGAAGAGGTTCAAACACTTATAAATCAAGAAATAGTAGTTCAAGCTTTTTTGGAAGATATTTGAAGGACAGTCCAATGATGAACACAAACCTGTGTTTTTCTTGGTCTTTTTTAGTGTTTTGAAGGGTGGTATACTAATCTCAAAGATAACAATTATATCCAAAGGAGGCAACATATGCCAAATGTCAAAGAAATTACAAGAGAGTCATGGATTTTAGCTACTTTCCCAGAGTGGGGAACATGGTTGAACGAAGAAATCGAAGAAGAAGTCGTACCTGAAGGCAATTTTGCCATGTGGTGGCTAGGCAACTGTGGTACTTGGATTAAGACACCAGGTGGTGCTAACGTTGTCATGGACCTTTGGTCAAACCGTGGAAAATCAACCAAAAAAGTGAAAGATATGGTTCGTGGGCACCAAATGGCAAATATGGCAGGTGTTCGTAAGTTGCAACCAAACTTGCGTGTTCAGCCAATGGTTATCGATCCATTTGCTATCAACGAACTAGATTATTACTTAGTTTCACACTTCCATAGTGATCATATCGACCCATACACAGCTGCAGCAATTCTCAACAATCCGAAGTTAGAGCATGTTAAGTTTATCGGTCCTTACCACTGTGGACGAATCTGGGAAGGATGGGGTGTTCCAAAAGAACGTATCATCGTTGTTAAACCAGGTGACACTATCGAATTAAAAGATATGAAGATTCATGCAGTAGAATCATTTGACCGTACTTGCTTGGTAACTCTCCCAGTGAACGGTGCTGATGAGACAGGCGGTGAACTTGCTGGCTTAGCTGTTACAGATGAAGAAATGGCTCAAAAGGCTGTTAACTATATCTTTGAAACACCAGGTGGAACCATCTATCATGGTGCAGATTCTCACTTCTCAAACTATTTTGCAAAACATGGTAAAGACTTTAAAATTGATGTTGCTTTGAATAACTATGGTGAAAATCCGGTAGGTATCCAAGATAAAATGACATCTATCGACCTTCTTCGTATGGCAGAAAATCTGCGTACCAAAGTCATTATCCCAGTTCACTATGATATCTGGTCTAACTTCATGGCTTCTACTAATGAGATTCTAGAACTTTGGAAAATGAGAAAAGATCGCTTGCAATACGATTTCCATCCATTTATCTGGGAAGTTGGCGGTAAGTACACTTATCCTCAAGATCAACACTTAGTAGAATACCATCATCCACGTGGTTTTGATGATTGTTTTGAACAAGACTCTAACATTCAATTTAAAGCTTTGCTATAATATAAAAATATTCTTTGGAGGTTATCCGTATGTTGCATGATACGGATAATTTTCATATAATAGTAAAATAGAATGTGTGATTCAATAATCACCTCAAATAGAAAGGAAATTCTATGTCAAATCTATCTGTTAATGCAATTCGTTTCCTAGGTATTGACGCTATCAACAAAGCCAACTCAGGTCACCCAGGTGTGGTTATGGGAGCAGCTCCGATGGCATACAGCCTCTTTACAAAACAACTTCGTATCAATCCAGCTCAACCAAACTGGATTAACCGCGACCGCTTTATTCTTTCAGCTGGCCATGGTTCAATGCTTCTTTATGCTCTTCTTCACCTTTCTGGTTTTGAAGATGTCAGCATGGATGAGATCAAGAGCTTCCGTCAATGGGGTTCAAAAACACCAGGTCACCCAGAATTTGGCCATACAGCAGGGATTGATGCTACGACAGGTCCTCTAGGTCAAGGGATTTCAACTGCCACTGGTTTTGCCCAAGCAGAACGTTTCTTGGCAGCCAAATATAACCGCGAAGGCTACAATATCTTTGACCACTATACTTACGTTATCTGTGGAGACGGAGACTTGATGGAAGGTGTCTCAAGCGAGGCAGCTTCGTACGCAGGCTTGCAAAAACTAGATAAGTTGGTTGTTCTTTATGATTCAAATGACATCAACTTGGATGGTGAGACAAAGGATTCCTTTACAGAAAGCGTTCGTGACCGTTACAATGCCTACGGTTGGCATACTGCCTTGGTTGAAGATGGAACAGACTTGGAAGCTATCCATGCTGCTATCGAAACAGCTAAAGCTTCAGGCAAACCATCTTTGATTGAAGTGAAGACTGTTATTGGATACGGTTCTCCAAATAAACAAGGAACTAATGCCGTACACGGTGCTCCTCTTGGAGCAGATGAAACTGCAGCTACTCGTCAAGCTCTCGGTTGGGGTTATGAACCGTTTGAAATCCCAGAACAAGTTTATGCTGATTTCAAAGAAAATGTTGCAGACCGTGGCGCATCAGCTTATCAAGCTTGGACAAAATTAGTTGCTGACTATAAAGAAGCTCATCCAGAATTGGCTGCAGAAGTAGAAGCCATTATTGATGGACGTGATCCAGTTGAAGTGACCCCAGCAGACTTCCCAGCTTTAGAAAATGGCTTCTCTCAAGCAACTCGTAATTCAAGCCAAGATGCCTTGAATGTTGTGGCAGCTAAGTTACCAACTTTCTTGGGTGGATCAGCTGACCTAGCTCACTCAAACATGACTTATATCAAGACTGACGGACTTCAAGACGATGCCAATCGCTTGAACCGTAACATTCAGTTTGGTGTTCGTGAATTTGTAATGGGAACGATCTTGAACGGGATGGCCCTTCACGGTGGACTTCGTGTATACGGTGGTACTTTCTTCGTCTTCTCTGACTATGTGAAAGCAGCTGTTCGCTTGTCAGCCTTACAAGGACTTCCTGTGACTTATGTCTTTACCCACGATTCTATTGCAGTTGGGGAAGACGGTCCGACTCACGAACCAGTTGAGCACTTGGCAGGTCTTCGTGCTATGCCAAATCTAAATGTTTTCCGTCCAGCAGATGCGCGTGAAACGCAAGCAGCTTGGTACCTTGCAGTGACAAGTGAGAAAACACCAACTGCCCTTGTCTTGACCCGTCAAAACTTGACTGTCGAAGAAGGAACAGACTTCGACAAGGTTGCAAAAGGTGCCTATGTTGTCTATGAAAATGCAGCAGATTTTGATACCATCTTGATTGCGACAGGTTCAGAGGTTAATCTTGCTGTCTCAGCTGCCAAAGAATTGGCTAGTCAAGGTGCAAAAGTCCGCGTAGTCAGCATGCCATCTACAGATGTCTTTGACGCACAAGATGCAGCATACAAGGAAGAAATTCTTCCAAATGCAGTTCGCCGTCGTGTTGCAGTCGAAATGGGTGCAACTCAAAACTGGTACAAATACGTTGGTCTTGATGGTGCCGTTCTCGGTATTGATACCTTCGGAGCCTCTGCACCAGCACCAAAAGTATTGGCAGAATATGGCTTTACTGTAGAAAATCTTGTAAAAGTTGTTCAAAACTTGAAATAATTCTAAAAATCAGGGCGCGAGCTCTGGTTTTTTCTTACTAGAAAAGCAAGGTACAATCTTGTAAAAGTAGCTGAAATTTGATATAGTAGTCCTATGTAAAAGACAAAGGAGAAGACAATGAATCCAAATTATACATTTTTAATCATGCTAGCCCTTATGGTGGGCTTGATGTTCTTTACGCAACGCTCTCAAAAGAAACAAGCACAAAAACGTATGGAAAGCTTAAATAAACTACAAAAAGGCTATGAAGTGATTACAATCGGTGGACTTTACGGAACAGTCGATGAAGTAGATACGGAGAAGGGAACAATTGTTCTTGACGTAGATGGAGTTTACTTGACTTTTGAACTAGCTGCTATCAAGACAGTATTACCGCTGAAAGAAACAGCTTCACTAGAAGGCGCAATTGAAAAATAAGACGGGATCACTAACTCCCGTTTTTCTATAAAAGAAAGGAAATGGGATGAAAAAATTAGTCTTTGTCTGTCTGGGAAATATTTGCCGCAGCCCTATGGCCGAGTTTGTGATGAAATCAATGACAGATAATTATGAAATCCAAAGTCGAGCGACTTCCTCTTGGGAACATGGTAATCCGATTCATAAGGGCACTCAGGGAATTTTGCAACAGTATGATATTCCTTATGACAAAGGCAAAACATCGCTTCAGATTAGTAAGGAAGATTTTGAAGCCTTTGATTATATTATAGGAATGGACGCTTCAAATGTTTCTGACTTACGTCAGATGTGTCCAGTAGACTGTCAAGATAAGATTTACTCATTCGCATCTGAAAGTGTACCAGATCCTTGGTATACAGGGGATTTTGAGGAAACTTATCGGCGTGTTCAAGAGGGGTGTCAAGCTTGGTTAGAACGTTTAGAAAAGGAGAGTGAAGGTGGAAAATCTTAAGAATTTTTACGACAAATATCGTGTCTATCTGACTCGTCCACGTTTAGAGATTTTGGCAGTAGTTACGATTGTTTTTTGTGCCGTACTCGTTTTTTTTCTAAATATTCCCGGAAAAGGTGTCTTAAAACTCGATAATGGAACGATTGTTTATGACGGCAGTCTTGTACGTGGTAAAATGAATGGACAAGGTACCATTACTTTCCAAAATGGAGACCAATATACGGGTGGTTTCAACAATGGAGCCTTCAACGGGAAAGGTACCTTTCAATCTAAAGAAGGCTGGACCTACGAAGGTGATTTTGTAAATGGTCAGGCTGAAGGAAAAGGGAAACTAACAACAGAACAAGAAGTCGTTTATGAAGGGACTTTTAAACAAGGCATCTTTCAACAAAAATAAGGCCTCCTGACTGAACTGCACCCCAAAAGTTAGACACTAAAAAACTAACTTTTGGGGTGTTTTATTATGAAATTAACTTATGAGGATAAAGTTCAGATCTATGAACTTAGAAAGCAAGGTCAAAGCTTCAAGCAGCTTTCAAAAAGATTTGGAGTGGATATTTCTGGACTAAAGTACATGGTGAAATTAATTGACCGTTATGGAATAGACAGTGTCAAAAAAGGAAAGAATCGTTACTATTCTTCAGAACTAAAACAAAAAATGATTGATAAAGTCTTACTTGAAGGTCGTTCACGAAGAAGTGTAAGCCTTGATTTTGCTCTCCCAAACCAAGGAATGCTTTCGAATTGGCTGGCACAATACAAAAAAAACGGGTATACTATTGTTGAGAAAACAAGAGGGAGACCATCTAAAATGGGACGTAAACCAAAGAAAAAAACTGAAGAGATGACAGATTTAGAACGTCTTCAAGCAGAAAGACAGAAATTGTTCGAGAATTAATTACTGATTTTTCGTTAGATATTCTTCTAAAAGCCATTAAACTCGCTCGTTCGACCTACTACTATCATGTGAAACAGCTAGACAAACCAGATAAAGATCAAGAGATTAAAGCTGAAATTCAATCCATTTTTACCGAACACAAGGGAAATTACGGATATCGTCGAATTCATTTAGAATTAAGAAATCGTGGTTATGTGGTCAATCATAAAAGAGTTCAACGCTTGATGAAGGTCCTTGGCTTAACAGCTCGAATTCGTCGGAAACGAAAGTATTCTTCCTACCAAGGAGACATTGGTAAGAAGGCAGAGAATCTCATTCAACGTCAATTTGAAGGCTCTAAACCAGTGGAAAAGTGTTATACGGATGTGACAGAATTTGCCATTCCAGCAAGCAGCCAAAAGCTCTATTTATCGCCAGTTTTAGATGGATTTAATAGCGAAATTATCGCCTATAATCTTTCTAGGTCACCAAACTTAGCACAAGTAAAAAAGATGTTAGAACAAGCCTTCACAAAGAAATACTACGAGAACACTATTCTCCATAGTGACCAGGGATGGCAATATCAACACGATTCTTATCATCAGATTTTGCAGGATAAGGGAATCCAACCGTCCATGTCACGTAAGGGTAATAGTCCAGATAATGGTATGATGGAATCCTTCTTTGGCATTTTGAAATCCGAAATGTTTTATGGTTATGAGGCTACCTTTCAGTCACTTGAGCAATTAGAACAAGCTATTGTAGACTATATTGATTATTACAACAACAAACGAATTAAGGTAAAACTAAAAGGACTTAGTCCTGT
>NZ_JUUO01000092.1 GCF_001074975.1 Streptococcus pseudopneumoniae
GGGATTCGAACCCGTGTTACCGCCGTGAAAAGGCGGTGTCTTAACCCCTTGACCAACGGACCTTCTATCTGTAGCAGATATAACCATTATATCAATTTCTTACTAATTGTCAATTACTTTTGAGATTTTTTCTCTAGAATATCTTTCAATTTTCTAATTTTTAATCTTGAAATCGGACAGCGATGATCTTCATAGAAGACAATTTCTAAATTCTTTCTATCAATTTCTCTAATGTTCCCTACATTGACAAGGAAAGATTTATGAGAGCAATAAAATCTCTGAGTATGTTTGTCCTTTTCTTGAATATCTGTCATGGTACCGTAAAACTCTTTTGCAAAATTCTTACCAATAATACGCAATTTATGAGAGACTCCTGTTGTCTCAATATACAAAATATCATGGTAAGGAATTTTTAAATCATTTCCCTTGTAATTATAATCAAAATAATCTACAACATCTTCATTTTCAAGTAACATACTCTTCGTGTAGAAGATGTTTTGCTCAATTCTCTTCTTAAACATCTCATCATTGATATCCTTATCAACAAAATCTAGGGCTGATACCTGATATTTATAGGTCAAAGTCGCAAACTCTGATCTACTGGTGATAAAGACGATAATAGCGTAAGGATTGTAATGACGAATGAGCTGAGCCACTTCAAATCCCTTTTTCTCAATTCCATGAATATCGATATCTAGGAAATAAAGCTGATTTACTTCATCATTTTCAATGTATTCTTCAAATTCACGGACTTTTCCCGTTGTCTTGTATGATATTGGAATATTCGATTCTTTCGAAATTTCATCCAATATTCTCTCTAGTCTCACTTGATGTTCAATAACATCTTCTAAAATTAAAACTTTCATTCAAATTCCCTCTTAAATCTAATAATTTGTCTAAATGTACTGCCTTCCATCTCTGTTTCTAAAATAATATTGTTGTACTTATCTAGTAGTTCTTTCACATTATTTAATCCTACTCCGCGATTTCTTCCCTTAGTGGAGAATCCTAAAGCAAATAAATCTCCTGAAGGAGTCATCGTCATTTTACATGAATTCTGAATCACAATAACTGTTTCAGTTTCCATCTTAATAACTGCTACTTCCATCTGCTTTTTATAGCTATCAGCCGATCCTTCGACAGCATTGTTCAATAAAACGCTCATGATACGAACCAAATCCAATAGTTCAATTGGGAGCTTGGTAATCGTATCTTTTACTTCCAGTGTAAACTCTACACCATTATTTCGAGCATAGACAATGGACTGAGCAACCAAACTTCGTAAAGCTGAATCTTCTATGTTATTCAAATCAAAGTAAGTATACTTATCTGAACGCAGTTTGTGATTAGCTTTGACCAAAACTTCATTGTAAACTCTGTCAATTTCCTGTAAATTACCACTGTCAATTGCCATCTGCATACTAACAAGCATTCCAGCATAATCATGTCGAAATCCACGGATTTCATTATACAGTCCAACAATTTCATCTGTATAGTTTTGTAAATGTTTCTGTTCAAATTTCTTCTGCTTCAAAGCAATCTCTTTCTCCATTTGAACTTTATGCGAATTCATTGCAAAGAAGGTCAAAAGTAAAGAGATAAAGACGATAGATGATAAAATACTTCCAAAACTATTCAAATGTTTAATCGTACTTACCATATCTGAAACGAAAGATACAATATGTAGCAATAGTAAAGCAAAAAATACTTTTTTCAAGAAAGGATAAAGGTAGTCCTTATCAAAATAGTTTAGTTCCAAATGGAAATAGCGAATGATTTTTAAGATAACAACATAAGTCAACACCGTTACAACGAAAAAGAATGGGGCATGATATTGTGAAACAAAATTGTCTCCTGTTATAGAGGAGAAAGTTACGGACAGAAAGTTATGAGTGCTCTCATATAAAAGAGATAGTAGTAAACTTAGGAATAGTCCTCTATCCCTCTCATACTGTTTAATCCATCGAAAATAGGAATATAAACCCAAAGGAAATAAAAACGTTGCAGTCCCTAACCCATCTAAATTTAGAAGATAAAAGGAAAGTTCAAGTACTACTTCTACTAGTAATGTATAAGCACCAAAAACGTATAGTTCTTTTCTATTTATTTGACCTTTACAAATTAAACGGTAACTGTGACTAATAATTAAAAAATGAACAATAACTGTCCCAAATCCAAGTAAATTCATTACTCTTTCCCCTTATTTCATTACTTTTTTCTTTGGAAAAGAAGATCAAGGAGGATGTCTGAAACCCTACTTTCCCCACCTTGAATCTCCTGCAAGTCTTTTTCCTTCAAGGCTACAAACTGTTCCAATTTAACTGTGTTTTTCATAATAAAATCTCCTAAAATTTTTTTTTTTTGTAAGCTAACTTACAAAAACTATTATACAAAATGGAATTTCGTTTTAGATAAAATTCTCTCAACTGTCATTTTTTTCTCCCCAAGTGTACTTTTTTAAGAAAAAAGCCGGGAAAATTCCCAGCTTTGCTACTATATTGATCCCAGCAGGATTCGAACCTGCGACCGTTCGCTTAGAAGGCGAATGCTCTATCCAGCTGAGCTATGAGACCTAACACAATCATTTTACCAAAAATTCAATTAAAAGTCAATTTTCTATTTATGATAGGGAGAGCCCTGCTGTATTGTAAAAGCCCGATAGATTTGTTCAACAAGAACTAGTCTCATTAACTGATGAGGCAAGGTTAAACGACCAAAACTGACAGAAAGATTGGCTCTCTTTTTTACATCCTGTGCTAACCCCAGACTCCCTCCAATAATAAAGGTAAGAGTAGAAAATCCTTTTATAGACGCTTCTTCTAACTGCTTACTAAATTCTTCTGAGGAAAGTATTTTCCCCTCAATGGCTAACACAATAACAAAATCACGGTCACCAACTTTTGATAAAATTCTCTGACCTTCTATTTCTAAAATCTTTTGATTTTCTGACTCACTAGCCTTATCTGGTGTTTTTTCATCTGCCAGCTCAATCATTTCAATCTTAGCAAATCGAGAAATTCGTTTTGAATACTCTGCGATACCATCTTTTAAATACTTTTCTTTCAGTTTCCCAACTGTTACAACTTTAATTTTCATGACTCTATTCTAACATATTCTCTATTTTTTCACATCTTATTCACAAAATAAAAGGTTAATTTTAGCCGAGAAAACCACAGATTTTTGAAAGTTATCCACAATCTGTGAAAAACTTTTGTTTTTAAGTTATAATTAAGCTAGTCAGTTTATACTTTCAGTAATTTCAAACATATGGAGGCAAATATGAAACATCTAAAAACATTTTACAAAAAATGGTTTCAATTAGTAGTCGTTATCGTCATTAGCTTTATTAGTGGAGCCTTGGGTAGCTTTTCAATAAACCAACTAACTCAGAAAAGTAGTGTAAGTACCTCTAACAACAATAGTACTATTACACAGACTGCCTATAAGAACGAAAATTCAACAACACAGGCTGTTAACAAAGTAAAAGATGCTGTTGTATCCGTTATTACCTATTCAGCAAACAGACAAAATAGCGTATTTGGCAATGATGATACTAACACAGATTCTCAGCAAATCTCTAGTGAAGGATCTGGGGTTATTTATAAAAAGAATGACAAAGAAGCTTACATCGTCACCAACAATCACGTTATAAATGGCGCCAGCAAAGTAGATATTCGATTGTCAGATGGAACTAAAGTATCTGGAGAAATTGTCGGAGCTGATACTTTCTCTGATATTGCTGTCGTCAAAATCTCTTCAGAAAAAGTGACAACTGTAGCTGAGTTTGGTGATTCTAGTCAGTTAACCGTAGGAGAAACTGCTATTGCCATCGGTAGCCCGTTAGGTTCTGAATATGCTAATACTGTCACTCAAGGTATCGTATCTAGTCTCAATCGAAATGTGTCTTTAAAATCTGAAGATGGACAAGCCATTTCTACAAAAGCCATCCAAACTGATACTGCTATTAACCCAGGTAACTCTGGTGGCCCACTAATCAATATTCAAGGACAAGTTATCGGAATTACCTCAAGTAAAATTGCCACAAATGGAGGCACATCTGTAGAAGGCCTTGGTTTCGCAATTCCTGCAAATGATGCTATCAATATTATTGAACAGTTAGAAAAGAACGGAAAAGTGACTCGTCCAGCTTTGGGCATCCAAATGGTCAATCTCTCAAATATTAATACAAGTGATATTAGAAGACTGAATATTCCAAGCAATGTAACATCTGGTGTAGTTGTTCGTTCTATACAAAGTAATATGCCTGCCAATGGTCACCTTGAAAAATACGATGTTATTACAAAAGTAGATGACAAAGAGATTACTTCATCAACAGACTTACAAAGTGCTCTTTACAATCATTCTATCGGAGACACCATTAAGATAACTTACTATCGTAACGGTAAAGAAGAAACTACATCTATTAAACTTGACAAGAGTTCAGGTGATTTAGAATCTTAATTGACATCTATGTAAAGAAAGCTTTACATAAGAGAAAAGATGTGTTAGTGTAGAATCATGGAAAAATTTGAAATGATTTCTATCACTGATATACAAAAAAATCCCTATCAACCCCGAAAAGAATTTGATAGAGAAAAACTAGATGAACTAGCACAGTCTATTAAAGAAAATGGGATCATTCAACCGATTATTGTTCGTCAATCTCCTGTAATTGGTTACGAAATCCTTGCAGGAGAGAGACGCTATCGGGCTTCACTTTTAGCTGGTCTAAGGTCTATCCCAGCAGTTGTTAAACAACTTTCAGACCAAGAAATGATGGTTCAGTCCATCATTGAAAATTTACAAAGAGAAAATTTAAATCCAATAGAGGAAGCACGCGCCTATGAATCTCTCATAGAGAAAGGATTTACCCATGCTGAAATTGCAGATAAAATGGGCAAGTCTCGTCCATATATCAGCAACTCTATTCGTTTGCTTTCCTTGCCAGAACAGATCCTCTCAGAAGTAGAAAGTGGCAAACTATCACAAGCCCATGCACGTTCTTTAGTTGGCTTGAATAAGGAACAACAAGACTATTTCTTTCAACGAATCATAGAGGAAGACATTTCTGTAAGAAAGTTAGAAACTCTTCTGACAGAGAAAAAACAAAAGAAACAGCAAAAAACGAATCATTTCATACAAAATGAAGAAGAACAGTTAAAAAAATTACTCGGATTAGATGTAGAAATCAAACTGTCTAAAAAAGATAGTGGAAAACTCATTATTTCTTTTTCCAATCAAGAAGAATACAGTAGAATTATCAACAGCCTGAAATAAGGCTGTTCTTTTATTTTTTTATCTCACAAGGTTATCCACTATTTTTTTCAATAAAAAGCTTAAAAAATCAATGTTACCAAGTTTTATCCCCAACCTGTGGATAAAACTTGGTAACATTGTGGATTATTTTTCACAGCTTGTGGAAAATTCTTGCTATCTATGGTAAAATATCTCTAGTATTAAACTTTTAAATAGTAAAGGAGGAGAAAGGATTGAAAGAAAAACAATTTTGGAATCGTATATTAGAATTTGCTCAAGAAAGACTGACTCGATCCATGTATGATTTCTATGCTATTCAAGCTGAACTCATCAAGGTAGAGGAAAATGTTGCCACTATATTTTTACCACGATCTGAAATGGAAATGGTCTGGGAAAAACAACTAAAAGATATTATTGTAGTAGCTGGATTTGAAATTTATGATGCTGAGATTACTCCCCACTATATTTTCACTAAACCTCAAGATACGACTATCTCACAAGTTGAAGAAGCTATAAATTCAACTCTTTATGACTATAGTCCAAAGTTAGCATCTATTCCTTATTCGGATACGGGATTAAAAGAAAAGTATACCTTTGATAATTTCATTCAAGGGGATGGAAATGTTTGGGCTGTCTCAGCCGCTTTGGCTGTCTCTGAAGATTTGGCCTTGACCTATAATCCTCTTTTTATCTATGGAGGACCTGGGCTTGGTAAGACTCACCTGTTAAACGCTATTGGAAATGAAATTCTAAAAAATATTCCAAATGCGCGTGTCAAATACATACCTGCTGAAAGCTTTATTAATGACTTTCTTGATCACCTAAGACTTGGGGAAATGGAAAAGTTTAAAAAAACCTATCGTAGTCTTGATCTTTTGTTAATCGATGATATCCAGTCACTCAGCGGAAAAAAAGTCGCAACTCAGGAAGAATTTTTCAATACCTTTAACGCCCTTCATGACAAGCAAAAACAGATTGTCCTAACCAGTGATCGTAGTCCAAAACATCTAGAAGGGCTCGAAGAAAGGCTTGTCACGCGCTTTAGTTGGGGGTTAACCCAAACTATCACACCTCCTGACTTTGAAACACGCATTGCCATTTTACAAAGTAAAACGGAACATTTAGACTACAATTTCCAAAGTGATACTCTAGAATACCTGGCTGGACAATTTGATTCAAATGTTCGAGATCTTGAGGGAGCTATCAACGACATCACTTTAATTGCCCGAGTAAAAAAAATCAAGGATATCACTATCGATATCGCTGCAGAAGCTATTAGAGCACGTAAACAAGATGTTAACCAGATGCTCGTCATCCCAATTGATAAAATCCAAAATGAAGTTGGGAACTTTTATGGTGTTAGTGTCAAAGAAATGAAGGGAAGCAGACGCCTTCAAAATATTGTGTTAGCCCGTCAAGTAGCCATGTATTTATCTAGAGAACTAACAGATAATAGTCTTCCAAAAATTGGGAAGGAATTTGGTGGAAAAGATCATACAACAGTCATTCATGCCCATGCCAAAATTAAATCTTTGATTGATGAAGACGATAATTTACGTTTAGAAATTGAATCAATCAAAAAGAAAATTAAATAGCTTGTGGATAACTTTTGTTTTTTTATATTTTTTATCCACATTTTTTAAACAATCCAAAAGACTTGATAGAACTTGTTTAAAGTCTGTTTTCCACAGATTTCACAGACTCTATTATTACTATTATCTTTCTAATACTAAAAATAAATAAAGGAGAATCCATGATTCATTTTTCAATTAATAAAAATTTATTTCTACAAGCATTAAATACTACTAAGAGAGCTATTAGTTCTAAAAATGCCATTCCTATTTTATCAACCGTAAAAATTGACGTGACCAATGAAGGTGTTACTTTAATTGGTTCAAATGGTCAAATTTCAATTGAAAATTTTATTTCTCAAAAAAATGAAGATGCTGGTTTGTTAATTACTTCTTTAGGTTCAATCCTTCTTGAAGCTTCTTTCTTTATCAATGTGGTATCTAGTCTACCTGATGTAACTCTTGATTTTAAAGAAATTGAACAAAATCAAATTGTTTTAACAAGTGGCAAATCAGAAATTACTCTAAAAGGAAAAGATAGTGAACAATATCCACGAATCCAAGAAATTTCAGCAAGCACTCCTTTAATTCTTGAAACAAAATTACTCAAGAAAATTATCAATGAAACAGCATTTGCTGCAAGTACACAAGAGAGTCGTCCAATTTTAACAGGTGTTCATTTTGTATTGAGTCAACACAAAGAGCTAAAAACAGTGGCAACAGACTCTCATCGTCTAAGCCAGAAAAAATTAACCCTTGAGAAAAATAGTGATGATTTTGATGTCGTCATTCCTAGCCGTTCTCTACGCGAATTTTCAGCGGTATTTACAGATGATATCGAAACTGTAGAGATTTTCTTTGCCAACAATCAAATCCTCTTTAGAAGTGAAAATATCAGCTTCTATACTCGTCTACTTGAAGGAAACTATCCTGATACAGATCGCTTGATTCCAACAGATTTTAACACTACTATTACTTTTGATGTGGTAAACTTACGCCAGTCAATGGAACGTGCTCGTCTTTTATCAAGTGCGACTCAAAATGGTACTGTGAAGCTTGAAATTAAAGATGGGGTTGTTAGCGCCCATGTTCACTCTCCAGAAGTTGGTAAAGTAAACGAAGAAATCGATACTGATCAGGTTACTGGTGAAGATTTGACTATTAGTTTCAACCCAACCTACTTGATTGATTCACTCAAGGCTTTAAATAGCGAAAAGGTGACCATTAGCTTTATCTCAGCTGTTCGTCCATTTACTCTTGTTCCAGAAGATATTGACGAGGACTTCATGCAGCTCATCACCCCAGTTCGTACAAATTAAGTTAAAGAGGTTGAGCCTATCTCGCCTCTTTTATGATATAATCGAAAAAGAAAAGGAGAATAGTATGTATCAAGTTGGAAATTTTGTTGAGATGAAAAAACCACATGCTTGCACAATAAAGTCAACAGGAAAAAAAGCAAATCGTTGGGAAATCACACGTGTAGGGGCAGATATCAAAATCAAATGTAGTAATTGTGACCATGTTGTCATGATGGGGCGCTATGATTTTGATCGAAAAATGAATAAAATTATTGACTGAGAACCCTTAGTTAGAGGGTTAGCAAGTTTTTCCTTTTTGTGTTATAATATTAGAGATTGAAATGAAAACGGAGAATAAGAAAATATGGCTTTAACAGCAGGTATCGTTGGTTTGCCAAATGTTGGTAAATCAACACTATTTAATGCAATTACAAAAGCAGGAGCAGAGGCAGCAAACTACCCATTTGCGACGATTGATCCAAACGTTGGAATGGTGGAAGTTCCAGATGAACGCCTACAAAAATTGACTGAAATGATTACTCCTAAAAAGACAGTTCCAACAACATTTGAATTTACAGATATTGCCGGGATTGTAAAAGGAGCTTCAAAAGGAGAAGGGCTAGGGAATAAATTCTTGGCTAATATTCGTGAAGTAGATGCGATTGTTCATGTAGTTCGTGCTTTTGATGATGAAAATGTGATGCGCGAGCAAGGACGTGAAGATGCCTTTGTGGATCCACTTGCAGATATTGATACTATTAACCTAGAATTGATTCTTGCCGATTTAGAATCAGTCAATAAACGTTATGCGCGTGTAGAAAAGATGGCACGTACGCAAAAAGATAAAGAATCTGTAGCAGAGTTTAATGTTCTTCAAAAGATTAAACCTGTTCTTGAAGATGGAAAATCAGCTCGTACAATCGAATTTACAGATGAAGAACAAAAGGTTGTTAAAGGTCTCTTCTTATTGACGACTAAACCAGTGCTCTATGTTGCCAATGTCGATGAGAATGTAGTTTCAGATCCAGATTCTATCGACTATGTCAAACAAATTCGTGAATTTGCAGTGACAGAAAATGCTGAAGTAGTCGTTATTTCTGCGCGTGCTGAAGAAGAAATTTCTGAATTGGACGATGAAGATAAAAAAGAGTTTCTTGAAGCCATTGGTTTGACAGAATCAGGCGTTGATAAGTTGACTCGTGCAGCTTACCACTTACTTGGACTGGGAACTTACTTCACAGCTGGTGAAAAAGAAGTTCGCGCTTGGACCTTCAAACGTGGTATGAAGGCTCCTCAAGCAGCTGGGATTATCCATTCAGACTTTGAAAAAGGATTTATTCGTGCAGTAACCATGTCATATGAGGATCTAGTGAAATACGGATCTGAAAAGGCTGTAAAAGAAGCTGGACGCTTGCGTGAAGAAGGAAAAGAATATATCGTTCAAGATGGCGATATCATGGAATTCCGCTTTAATGTCTAAAAAATTAATGAATAGTGTCAATTAGGTTGGAAAAAAATTCCAACCCTTTTGGCTTTTGAAAGGAAAAATAAATGACCAAATTACTTGTAGGCTTGGGCAATCCAGGGGATAAATATTTTGAAACCAAACACAATGTTGGTTTTATGTTGATTGACCAACTAGCGAAGAAACAGAATATCACTTTTACACACGATAAGATATTTCAAGCTGACCTAGCCTCCTTTTTCCTAAATGGAGAAAAAATTTATCTTGTCAAACCAACGATCTTTATGAATGAAAGTGGAAAAGCGGTTCATGCTTTATTGACTTATTATGGTTTGGATATTGAAGATTTACTCATCATTTACGATGATCTTGACATGGAAGTTGGAAAGATTCGTTTAAGAGCAAAGGGATCAGCAGGTGGTCACAATGGTATCAAGTCTATTATTCAACATATAGGGACTCAGGTCTTTAATCGTGTTAAGATTGGAATTGGAAGACCCAAAAATGGCATGTCAGTTGTTAATCATGTTTTGAGCAAATTTGATCAAGAAGATTATATCGGTATTTTACAGTCGATTGACAAGGTTGACGACGCTGTAAATTATTATTTACAAGAGAAAAGTTTTGAGAAAACAATGCAGAGGTATAATGGATAAATGGTGACCTTATTAGATTTATTCTCAGAAAATGATCAGATCAAAAAATGGCATCAAAATCTGACAGATAAAAAAAGACAATTAATGTTAGGCTTGTCAACTTCTACAAAAGCTTTTGCAATTGCAAGCAGTATAGAAAAAGAAGATAAGATTGTGTTGTTGACGTCAACTTATGGAGAAGCAGAAGGACTTGTTAGTGATCTTATCTCTATCTTGGGTGAGGAACTTGTCTATCCATTTTTGGTAGATGACTCCCCTATGGTCGAGTTTTTGATGTCTTCACAAGAAAAAATCATTTCACGGGTTGAAGCCTTGCGTTTTTTGACTGATTCATCTAAGAAAGGGATTTTAGTTTGTAATATCGCAGCAAGTCGATTAATTTTACCGTCGCCCAATGTATTCAAAGATAGTATTGTAAAAATATCAGTTGGTGAAGAATATGAGCAACACGCACTTATCCATCAGTTAAAGGAAATAGGTTATCGAAAAGTTACGCAAGTACAAACTCAAGGAGAATTTAGTCTTCGAGGAGATATTTTAGATATTTTTGAGATGTCTCAGTTAGAACCTTGTCGAATTGAGTTTTTTGGTGATGAAATTGATGGTATCAGGTCATTTGAAGTCGAAACACAATTATCGAAAGAAAATAAGACAGAACTCATTATCTTTCCAGCTAGTGATATGCTTTTGAGAGAAAAGGATTATCAACGAGGTCAGTCAGCTTTAGAAAAGCAAATTTCGAAGACCTTATCACCTATTTTGAAATCATACCTAGAAGAAATTCTTTCAAGTTTTCACCAAAAACAAGTGCATTCTGATTCACGGAAATTTTTATCTTTATGTTATGACAAGACATGGACTGTATTTGATTATATTGAAAAAGACACACCAATATTCTTTGATGATTATCAAAAATTGATGAATCAGTATGAAGTCTTTGAAAGGGAATTAGCGCAATACTTTACAGAAGAATTACAGAATGGTAAAGCATTTTCTGAGATGCAGTATTTTGCGGATACTGAGAAAATCTATAAAAAACAAAGTCCAGTGACCTTTTTCTCTAATCTGCAAAAGGGTTTAGGAAATCTCAAGTTTGACCAAATTTATCAATTTAATCAATATCCTATGCAGGAATTTTTCAATCAATTTTCTTTTCTAAAAGAAGAAATTGAGCGATACAAAAAAATGGATTACACTATTATTCTGCAGTCTAGCAATTCAATGGGAAGTAAAACATTGGAGGATGTTTTAGAGGAATACCAGATTAAATTGGATTTCAGAGATAAGTCAAGTATCTGTAAAGAATCTGTAAACTTGATCGAGGGTAATCTAAGACATGGTTTTCATTTTGTAGATGAAAAGATTTTATTGATTACTGAACATGAGATTTTTCAAAAGAAAATGAAACGCCGTTTTCGAAGACAACATGTTTCGAATGCGGAGCGATTAAAAGATTATAATGAACTTGAAAAAGGGGATTACGTTGTTCATCATATTCATGGAATTGGTCAATATCTAGGAATTGAAACAATTGAAATCAAGGGAATTCACCGCGATTATGTCAGTGTCCAGTATCAAAATGGGGATCAAATTTCCATCCCAGTAGAGCAGATTCAGTTACTGTCTAAATATATTTCAAGTGATGGGAAAGCGCCAAAACTCAATAAATTAAATGACGGTCATTTCAAAAAAGCCAAGCAAAAAGTTAAGAACCAAGTAGAGGATATAGCTGACGATTTAATCAAACTTTATTCTGAGCGTAGTCAGTTGAAGGGTTTTGTTTTTTCAGCTGATGATGAAAATCAACATGCTTTTGATGATGCCTTCCCTTATGTTGAAACGGACGATCAACTTCGTAGTGTTGAGGAAATCAAGAGAGATATGCAGGCTTCTCAGCCAATGGATCGACTTTTAGTTGGGGATGTTGGTTTTGGAAAGACTGAAGTTGCTATGCGTGCAGCCTTTAAGGCAGTCAATGATCACAAACAGGTTGTCGTTCTAGTTCCGACGACGGTTTTAGCGCAACAGCACTATACAAATTTTAAGGAACGATTCCAAAATTTTGCAGTAAATATTGATGTATTAAGTCGCTTTAGAAGTAAAAAAGAGCAGGCAGAGACACTTGAAAAATTGAAAAATGGTCAAGTCGATATTTTGATTGGAACGCATCGTGTTTTGTCAAAAGATGTTGTGTTTGCTGATTTGGGCTTGATGATTATTGATGAAGAACAGCGATTTGGTGTCAAGCATAAGGAAACATTGAAAGAACTGAAAAAACAAGTGGATGTCCTAACCTTGACTGCTACGCCAATCCCTCGTACTCTTCATATGTCTATGCTGGGAATCAGAGATTTGTCTGTTATTGAAACTCCGCCGACTAATCGCTATCCTGTTCAGACCTATGTTTTGGAAAAGAATGATAGTGTGATTCGTGATGCGGTCTTGCGTGAAATGGACCGTGGAGGTCAAGTTTACTATCTTTACAACAAAGTTGACACGATTGACCAAAAGGTTTCAGAATTACAGGAGTTAATTCCAGAGGCTTCGATTGGTTATGTTCATGGGCAAATGAGTGAAATCCAGTTGGAAAATACTCTATTAGACTTTATTGAAGGACAATACGATATTTTGGTGACGACTACCATTATTGAGACAGGGGTGGATATTCCAAATGCCAATACTTTATTTATTGAAAATGCGGACCATATGGGCTTGTCAACCTTGTATCAGTTAAGAGGAAGAGTTGGTCGTAGTAATCGTATTGCTTATGCCTATCTCATGTATCGTCCAGAAAAATCAATCAGTGAAGTCTCTGAGAAGAGATTAGAAGCGATTAAAGGATTTACAGAATTGGGATCTGGATTTAAGATTGCGATGCGAGATCTTTCGATTCGTGGAGCAGGAAATCTCCTAGGAAAATCCCAGTCTGGTTTCATTGATTCTGTTGGTTTTGAATTGTACTCGCAGTTACTAGAGGAAGCTATTGCTAAACGAAACGGTAATGTTAACACTAATACAAGAACCAAAGGGAATGCTGAGTTGATTTTGCAAATTGATGCTTATCTTCCTGATATATATATTTCCGACCAACGACATAAGATTGAAATTTATAAAAAAATTCGTCAAATTGACAACCGTGTCAATTATGAAGAGTTACAAGAGGAGTTGATAGACCGTTTTGGAGAGTACCCAGATGTAGTTGCTTATCTTTTAGAGATTAGTTTGGTCAAATCATACTTGGATAAGGTCTTTGTTCAACGCGTGGAAAGAAAAGATAATAAGATTACAGTACAATTTGAAAAAGTTACTCAGCGATTGTTTTTGGCTCAAGATTATTTTAAAGCTTTATCCGCAACGAACTTAAAAGCAGCCATAGCTGAGAATAAGGGATTAATGGAAGTTGTATTTGATGTCCAAAATAAGAAAGATTATGAAATTTTAGAAGGACTGTTGATTTTTGGAGAAAGTTTATTAGAAATAAAAGAATCGAAGGAAGAAAATTCCATTTGATATTTTTCTTCTATAAAATAGATAAAAATGGTAGAATAATAAGTTGAGGTAATAAAAATGAGATTAGACAAATATTTAAAAGTATCAAGAATTATCAAGCGTCGTACAGTCGCAAAAGAAGTAGCAGATAAAGGCAGAATCAAGGTAAATGGAATATTGGCTAAAAGTTCAACGGATTTGAAAGTTAATGACCAAGTTGAAATTCGTTTTGGAAATAAGTTGCTACTTGTAAAAGTACTAGAGATGAAAGATAGTACAAAAAAAGAAGATGCAGCAGGCATGTATGAAATTATCAGTGAAACACGGGTAGAAGAAAATGTCTAAAAATATCGTACAATTGAATAATTCTTTTATTCAAAATGAGCACCAACGTCGTCGCTATCTGATGAAGGAAAGACAAAAACGTAATCGTTTCATGGGTTGGGTTCTGATTTTGATGATTTTGTTGTTCATTTTACCAACTTATAACCTTGCTCAAAGCTATCAGCAATTACTCCAAAGACGTCAACAGTTGTCAGACTTGCAAACTCAGTATCAAACCTTGAGTGATGAAAAGGAGAAGGAGACAGCTTTTGCTACAAAGTTGAAAGATGAAGATTACGCTGCTAAATACATGCGTGCAAAATATTATTATTCTAAGAATCGGGAAGCAGTTTATACGATTCCTGACTTGCTCCCAAGGTGATAAGATGGAAAATTTATTAGATGTAATTGAGCAATTTTTGAGTCTATCGGATGAAAAGCTGGAAGAGTTAGCTGATAAAAATCAATTATTGCGTTTACAAGAAGAAAAGGAAAGGAAGAATGCGTAAATTCTTAATTATTTTGTTGCTCCCAAGTTTTTTGACCATTTCAAAAGTTGTTAGCACAGAAAAAGAAGTCGTCTATACTTCGAAAGAAATTTATTACCTTTCACAATCTGACTTTGGTATTTATTTTAGAGAAAAGCTAAATTCTCCCATGGTTTATGGAGGTGTTCCTGTCTATGCGAATGAAGATTTAGTTGTAGAATCTGGAGAGTTAACTCCAAAAACAAGTTTCCAAATAACCGAGTGGCGCTTAAATAAACAAGGAATTCCAGTATTTAAGTTATCCAACCATCAATTTATAGCTGCAGACAAACGATTTTTATACGATCAGTCAGAGGTAACTCCTACAATAAAAAAAGTATGGTTAGAATCTGATTTTAAACTGTACAATAGCCCTTATGATTTAAAAGAGGTGAAATCATCCTTATCAGCCTATTCTCAGGTATCAATCGACAAGACAATGTTTGTAGAAGGAAGAGAATTTCTACATATTGATCAGGCTGGGTGGGTAGACAAAGAATCAACTTCTGAAGAAGATAATCGGATGACTAAAGTCCAAGAAATGTTAACTGAAAAATATCAGAGGGATTCATTCTCTATTTATGTTAAGCAATTGACTACTGGAAAAGAAGCTGGTATCAATCAAGATGAAAAGATGTATGCAGCTAGTGTTTTGAAACTCCCTTATCTCTACTATACGCAAGAAAAAATAAATGAAGGTCTTTATCAGTTAGACACGACTGTAAAATACGTATCAGCAGTTAATGATTTTCCAGGTTCTTATAAACCAGAGGGAAGTGGTAGTCTTCCTAAAAAAGAGGATAATAAAGAGTATTCTCTAAAGGATTTAATTACGAAAGTATCAAAAGAATCTGATAATGTAGCTCATAATATATTGGGATATTACATTTCAAATCAATCTGATGCAACATTCAAATCCAAGATGTCTGCTATTATGGGAGACGATTGGGATTCAAAAGAAAAATTGATTTCTTCTAAAATGGCTGGGAAGGTCATGGAAGCAATTTATAATCAAAATGGATTTGTGCTAGAGTCTTTGACTAAAACAGATTTTGATAATCAGCGAATTTCCAAAGGTGTTTCTGTGAATGTAGCTCATAAAATTGGGGATGCGGACGAATTTAAGCATGATACGGGTGTTGTCTACGCAGATTCTCCATTTATTCTTTCTATTTTCACTAAGAATTCTGATTATGATACGATTTCTCAGATAGCCAAGGATGTTTATGAGGTTCTAAAATGAGGGAACAAGATTTTTTAAATCATTTTCTCAAGAAAGGATATTTCAAAAAGCATACTAAGGTGATGCTTGCTCTTTCTGGGGGATTAGATTCTATGTTTCTATTTAAGGTATTGTCTACCTATAAAAAAGAGCTAGAAATTGAATTAATCTTAGCTCATGTGAATCATAAGCAGAGAGTAGAATCAGATTGGGAAGAAAAGGAATTAAGGAAGTTGGCTGCTGAAGCAGAGCTTCCTATTTATATCAGCAATTTTTCAGGAGAATTTTCAGAAGCGCGTGCACGAAATTTTCGTTATGATTTTTTTCAAGAGGTCATGAAAAAGACAGGTTCAACAGCCTTAGTCACTGCCCACCATGCTGATGACCAGGTGGAAACGATTTTGATGCGTTTGATTCGAGGTACTCGTTTGCGCTATCTATCAGGGATTAAGGAGAAGCAAGTAGTCGGAGAGATAGAAATCATTCGTCCCTTCTTGCATTTTCAAAAAAAAGATTTCCCATCAATTTTTTATTTTGAAGATATATCAAATAAGGAAAATCATTATTTTCGAAATCGTATTCGAAACTCTTATTTACCGGAATTAGAAAAAGAAAATCCTCGATTTAGGAATGCAATCTTAAGTATCGGAAATGAAATTTTAGATTATCACTTAGCCATAGCTGAATTATCTAACAATATTGATGTGGAAGATTTACAGCAGTTATTTTCTTATTCTGAGTCAACACAAAAAGTTTTACTTCAAATTTATCTGAATCGTTTTCCAGATTTGAATATTACAAAATCTCAGTTTGAAGAAGTTAGACAAATTTTAAAAACTAAAAGCCAGTATCGTCATCCACTTAAAAATGGTTATGAATTAGTAAAAGAGTATCAACAGTTTCGGATTTGTAAAATCAGTCCTCAGTCTGATGAAAAGGAAGATGAACTTGTGTTACACTATCAAAATCAGGTATCTTACCAAGGTTATTTATTTTCTTTTGGACTTCCTTTAGAAGGTGAATTAATTCAGCAGGTACCTGTTTCACGGGAAACATCCATACACATTCGTCATCGAAAACCAGGAGATGTTTTGATTCAAAATGGGCATAGAAAAAAACTCAGACGTCTATTTATCGATTTGAAAATCCCTATGGAAAAACGAAAATCTGCTCTAATTATTGAGCAATTTGGTGAAATTGTCTCAATTTTGGGAATTGCGACCAGTAATTTGAGTAAAAACACGAAAAATGATATAATGAACACTGTACTTTATATAGAAAAAATAGATAGGTAAAAAAATGTTAGAAAACGATATTAAAAAAATCCTTGTTTCACACGATGAAATTACAGAAGCTGCTAAAAAATTAGGTGCTCAACTCACTAAAGACTATGCAGGAAAAAATCCGATTTTAATTGGGATTTTAAAAGGATCTATTCCTTTTATGGCTGAATTGGTCAAACATATTGATACACATATTGAAATGGATTTCATGATGGTTTCTAGCTACCATGGTGGAACAGCAAGTAGTGGTGTCATCAATATCAAGCAAGATGTAACTCAAGATATTAAAGGAAGACATGTTCTATTTGTAGAGGACATCATTGATACAGGTCAAACTTTGAAGAATTTGCGAGATATGTTTATTGAAAGAGAAGCAGCTTCTGTTAACATTGCAACCTTGTTGGATAAACCAGAAGGACGTGTTGTAGAAATTGAGGCTGACTATACCTGCTTTACTATTCCAAATGAGTTTGTAGTAGGTTATGGTTTAGACTACAAAGAAAATTATCGTAACCTTCCTTATGTTGGAGTATTGAAAGAAGAAGTATATTCAAATTAGAAAGAACAATTTTTAATGAAAAAACAAAATAATGGTTTAATTAAAAATCCTTTTCTATGGTTATTACTTATTTTTTTCCTAGTTACAAGTTACCAGTATTTTAGTACAGGTAGTGTTGCAGGGAAAAGTGAGCAAATTAATTATACAGAATTGGTAAAAGAAATTACCGATGACAATGTAAAAGAATTGACTTACCAACCAAATGGCAGTGTTATCGAAGTTTCAGGTGTTTATAAAAATCCTAAAACAAGTAAAGAAGCAACAGGCATTCAGTTCTTTTCTCCTTCTGCTACAACAGTAGAGAAATTTTCAAGTATTATTCTTCCTTCAGACACTACAGTATCAGAATTGCAAAAACTTGCTTCTGACCATAAAGCGGAAGTAACTGTTAAACATGAAAGTTCAAGTGGTATGTGGATTAATATTCTTGTATCCATTGTGCCATTCGGTATTCTTTTCTTCTTCCTATTCTCTATGATGGGAAATATGGGAGGAAATAATGGCCGTAACCCAATGAGTTTTGGACGTAGTAAGGCTAAAGCCGCAAATAAAGAAGATATTAAAGTAAGATTTTCAGATGTTGCTGGAGCTGAGGAAGAAAAACAAGAACTAGTTGAAGTTGTTGAATTCTTAAAAGATCCAAAACGATTTACAAAACTTGGAGCCCGTATTCCAGCAGGTGTTCTTTTGGAGGGACCTCCAGGAACAGGTAAAACTTTGCTTGCTAAGGCAGTAGCCGGAGAAGCAGGTGTTCCATTCTTTAGTATCTCAGGTTCTGACTTTGTAGAAATGTTTGTCGGAGTTGGAGCTAGTCGTGTTCGTTCTCTTTTTGAAGATGCCAAAAAAGCAGCACCAGCTATCATCTTTATAGATGAAATTGATGCTGTTGGACGTCAACGTGGAGTTGGTCTTGGCGGAGGTAATGACGAACGTGAACAAACCTTGAACCAACTCTTGATTGAGATGGATGGTTTTGAGGGAAATGAAGGGATTATCGTCATTGCTGCGACAAACCGTTCAGATGTGCTTGACCCTGCCCTTCTGCGTCCAGGACGTTTTGATAGAAAAGTCTTGGTTGGTCGCCCTGATGTTAAGGGGCGCGAAGCAATCTTGAAAGTTCATGCTAAGAATAAACCTTTAGCAGAAGATGTTGATTTGAAATTAGTGGCTCAACAAACTCCAGGTTTTGTTGGTGCTGATTTAGAGAATGTCTTGAATGAAGCGGCTTTAGTTGCTGCTCGTCGCAATAAATCGATAATTGATGCCTCAGATATTGATGAAGCAGAAGATAGAGTGATTGCTGGTCCTTCTAAGAAAGATAAGACAGTTTCACAAAAAGAACGTGAATTGGTTGCCTACCATGAGGCAGGACATACCATTGTTGGTTTAGTCTTGTCGAATGCCCGTGTTGTACATAAAGTTACTATCGTACCACGTGGCCGTGCAGGCGGATACATGATTGCACTTCCTAAAGAGGATCAAATGCTTCTATCTAAAGAAGATATGAAAGAGCAATTGGCTGGCTTAATGGGTGGACGTGTAGCTGAAGAAATTATCTTTAATGTCCAAACTACAGGAGCTTCAAACGACTTTGAACAAGCGACGCAAATGGCGCGTGCAATGGTTACAGAGTACGGTATGAGTGAAAAACTTGGTCCAGTACAATATGAAGGAAACCATGCTATGTTTGGTGCACAGAGTCCTCAAAAATCAATTTCAGAACAAACAGCTTATGAAATTGATGAAGAAGTTCGTTCATTATTAAATGAGGCACGAAACAAAGCAGCTGAAATTATTCAGTCAAATCGTGAAACTCACAAATTGATTGCTGAAGCATTATTGAAATACGAAACATTGGATAGTACACAAATTAAAGCTCTTTATGAAACAGGGAAGATGCCTGAAACAGCAGAAGAGGAATCACATGCACTATCTTATGATGAAGTAAAATCAAAAATGAATGATGAAAATTAACCCCAAGAGAGGCCCATCCTCTCTTTTTTGTGCAGTTGAGGAGGTAAAGGGGACAGAATGGGAGAAAAGGTCCAAAAGTGTTTCTGAATCTGTTAGACTGTATCTAGAAAGGAGAACATTATGATTAAAGAATTGTATGAAGAAGTTCAAGGCATTGTGTACAAGTGTAGAAATGAATACTACCTTCATTTATGGGAGTTATCGGATTGGGAGCAAGAGGGTATGATCTGCTTACATGAGTTGATTAGTAAAGAAGAAGGATTAGTAGAAGATATTCCACGCTTACGTAAATACTTCAAAACTAAATTCCGGAATAGAATTTTAGATTATATTCGTAAGCAAGAAAGTCAAAAACGGAGATATGATAAAGAACCCTATGAAGAAGTAGGTGAGATTAGCCATCGTATAAGTGAGGGAGGTCTCTGGCTGGATGATTATTATCTCTTTCATGAGACACTAAGAGATTATAGAAGCAAAGAAAGTAAAGACAAACAAGAAGAGTTAGAACGCGTCTTAAGAAATGAACGATTCCGAGGTCGTCAAAGAGTCCTAAGTGACTTACGTATTGTGTTTAAAGAGTTTGACATTCGTACACACTAGGAAGTCATGCAAAAAAAGGCTAAATTCCCAAACTAAGTTCCACCGGTTTTACTCAGGCTTGATTTCATCGCTTTTGTAGCTAAAATTAATAGAAAAAAAGAGCGAAAAGTCTCAGACTTAATTCTAGCATAATTCGTCGTCTGAGACTAACTTCCAGTTTTGGGAGAGAGGTGGAAGTTACTTTGAGAAGTTACGCAAATTGAAAGTTCTATAATGAACTTAGCCACCCAGCCCTCCTAAAAATTAGATGCTTCAACTAGCATATAGCTAGTCCTCGATTTCATTTGATAAGAGGCTTGATGCTGTTAGGCTGGCAAGCCAAGGCTAAGATTAGCCTTGGTTTAGCTAACGAAACAGCTTCAAGGGTTCCTATTGTCAAATGAAAGCTCTTATAGGCATAAGAAAACACCTCTGTGTTATACTTGTTGTTCAACC
>NZ_JUUO01000093.1 GCF_001074975.1 Streptococcus pseudopneumoniae
CCTCCAGCAATAAGGAAGAAGGAATCTCCTGTCTGAGCATCTACTGCCCCATAACAATAGCGAAATTCTCGTATATAGTGACTATTTACATGTGGACGTACTTCCATTGGAGCCCAACAAGATCCCAGTTTACTGATTCTACCGAAACCAGCCTCATCTTGGTATATCAAGCGAACCTTACGAAAACGTCTACTGTATTTAAAACGCTTTCTTGTCTTCTTGAATTGAGATTTTATTTTTAGACGCGACAATGGTTTGAGCGTCTGCCTTCTTGGGATGTTCAGGTCGAGGAGTAACCGTTCGCCAACCATGGCGTTTCAACAGTTGATAGAAGGCATCACGTGTGTAGGAACGACCTAACTCCTTTTTATAAGCCTGAAATAAGGCATCAATTGTAATAAATTCTCCTGCCTCTGCAGCCCTCAAATGACGGGCAAGAAAGGCTTTCTCTTCCTCAACAGTCATATATGCATGGTTACGACCACCACGTGTTTCTTGAAGGAGAGAGTCGAGTCCTAATTCCTCATATTTTTTTACATTTCGCCAAATCGTTGTTTGATTACAGTCTAGAGGCTCTATAATCTCTTTATAAGACTTGACCATCAGACGAAATAGAACGATTTGAAGGCGTTGATGATTTTATCTTTTTCCTTGAGAAAGAATTTAAAGATAGTCTGAAAATCTGATACTATGCGTTTTTCTTATTTTAAGATTTTTACCTCAGTCTCTTTTAGTATTTAATGCAGTTAATAAGGTCTTTATAATAGTCTAATTTAGGTAGTAAATTTGTTCCTATCCTGTCAACTTTTCCTATTTGTTATCTTGTTGAGGTTTGTATTTTGACAATTCAGGAATTGATAGTGAATGTGTAAAATTTTTTGTTAGAATAAGTTCATAAAAAAGAAAAGGAGTTTTGATTATGTTACAAAAAATTTATGAGCAGATGGCGGATTTTTATAGAAATATTGAAGAAGAGTATGGTACGTTCTTCGGTGATCATTTTGATTGGGAACATTTTCATTTTAAATTTTTGATTTATTATCTTTTCCGATATAGCATTGGGAATCATCGGGATTTTATTGTTTACCATTATCGTGTTGCTTATCGTTTGTATCTTGAAAAATTGATAATGAAACAAGTTTTTATTTCTTGTTGAGTTTTTTGAGTAAATTTCCGAACAAATTTACTTTTTTATGGAAAGATAATAACAAATAGCTGGTAATTTTTCTAAATCATTTTTTAATAGTTGGAAATAGCAAATCTTTCTATTGTTTCTTCTTGATAAAAAGGCGATTTTTTCTTATAATAAATTGTAGGATATAATTGCAGGTGAGAGTCCTGCCATGTATGTGAGAAAGGAAGAGCCTGAGGGCTCAGACAAGATTATGACTTCAGTTGTTGTTGTAGGTACCCAATGGGGTGATGAAGGTAAAGGGAAGATTACTGACTTCCTTTCAGCGAATGCGGAAGTGATTGCGCGCTACCAAGGTGGTGATAATGCAGGTCACACGATTGTGATTGATGGTAAGAAGTTTAAATTGCACTTGATTCCATCTGGGATTTTCTTCCCTGAAAAAATCTCTGTTATTGGGAATGGAATGGTTGTAAATCCTAAATCTCTTGTAAAAGAGTTGAGCTACCTTCATGAAGAAGGCGTTACAACTGATAACTTGCGTATTTCTGATCGCGCGCATGTTATTTTGCCTTATCATATCGAGTTGGATCGTTTGCAAGAAGAAGCTAAGGGCGACAATAAGATTGGTACTACAATTAAGGGAATTGGTCCAGCTTATATGGACAAGGCTGCTCGTGTTGGAATTCGTATTGCCGATCTTTTGGATAAAGATATTTTCCGTGAGCGTTTAGAGCGTAACCTTGCTGAAAAGAATCGTCTTTTTGAAAAATTGTATGACAGTAAAGCGATTGATTTCGATGATATTTTTGAAGAATATTACGAATATGGTCAACAAATCAAGAAATATGTGACAGATACATCTGTTATTTTGAATGATGCGCTTGATAACGGTAAACGTGTTCTTTTTGAA
Source organism: Streptococcus pseudopneumoniae (assembly GCF_001074975.1). Taxonomy (GTDB): domain Bacteria; phylum Bacillota; class Bacilli; order Lactobacillales; family Streptococcaceae; genus Streptococcus; species Streptococcus pseudopneumoniae_D. The sequence continues at coordinate 2,046 of NZ_JUUO01000093.1, forward strand.
GGGGCACAAGGTGTCATGCTCGATATTGACCAAGGGACCTATCCATTTGTTACGTCATCAAACCCTGTGGCTGGTGGTGTTACGATTGGTTCAGGTGTTGGTCCAAGTAAGATTGACAAGGTTGTAGGTGTATGTAAAGCCTATACGAGTCGTGTAGGAGACGGTCCATTCCCAACGGAGTTGTTTGATGAAGTGGGAGAACGTATCCGTGAAGTGGGTCATGAATATGGTACAACAACTGGTCGTCCACGTCGTGTGGGTTGGTTTGACTCAGTTGTGATGCGCCATAGTCGTCGTGTTTCTGGTATCACTAATCTTTCATTGAACTCTATCGATGTTTTGAGTGGTTTAGATACAGTGAAAATCTGTGTGGCCTATGATCTTGACGGTCAACGTATTGACTACTATCCAGCTAGTCTTGAGCAATTGAAACGTTGCAAGCCTATCTATGAAGAGTTGCCAGGTTGGTCAGAAGATATTACCGGAGTTCGTAATTTGGAAGATCTTCCTGAGAATGCGCGTAACTATGTTCGTCGTGTGAGTGAATTGGTTGGCGTTCGTATTTCTACTTTCTCAGTAGGTCCTGGTCGTGAACAAACAAATATTTTAGAAAGTGTTTGGTCGTAAGAGATTTTTAAGATTTGTTTAAGATAGGTCGGGTATACTATAGACAGTTACAAGAAGACCTCCTAACTTGTTGTAACAAATATCCTAAACTTTTCTTTTTCATAATAATCTCCCTATAAAGTCACCGCATTCGGTGGCTTTTTTTGTCTTGGGATTCATGATATAATAATAAAATCGATAAGTAGTAAAAGGGAAATTGATGAATTATACAGTTGAAGAAAAAGAAGTCTTTATGAGGGAAGCTTTGAGAGAGGCTGAGATTGCTCTTGAACACGATGAAATTCCAATTGGTTGTGTGATTGTCAAGGATGGAGAAATCATTGGTCGTGGGCATAATGCTCGTGAGGAGTTGCAACGAGCGGTTATGCATGCGGAAATTATGGCTATAGAGAATGCGAACCTGAGTGAGGAGAGCTGGCGCTTGCTGGATTGCACGCTTTTTGTGACCATTGAGCCGTGTGTCATGTGTAGTGGGGCGATTGGACTCGCCCGTATTCCAAACGTGGTCTATGGGGCTAAAAATCAGAAATTTGGTGCTGCTGGGAGTTTGTATGATATCTTGACAGATGAGCGTCTCAATCATCGTGTGGAGGTTGAAACGGGAATTTTGGAAGATGAATGCGCAGCTATTATGCAGGACTTTTTTAGAAATAGACGGAAAAAATAATTTTGCTTTTAAAATGAATAGGAATGTGATATAATAAATAGTGGAGCAACAGTTCTGCGTGAAGCGGGTCAGGGGAGGAATCCAGCAGCCCTAAGCGATTTGAATTGTGTGCTCTTTTTTTCGTGCTTTTTCCGAATAAATAAGATAGAATAATCTAGAATAAATGATAATAGAAAAGAGAAGATGATGAAAATTCGTGGTTTTGAATTGGTTTCTAGTTTTACAGATGAAAATTTATTGCCTAAGCGTGAGACAGCGCATGCGGCTGGTTATGACTTAAAGGTTGCAGTGCGCACAGTTATTGCGCCAGGAGAGATTGTCTTGGTTCCGACAGGGGTTAAGGCTTATATGCAGCCGACTGAGGTTCTCTACCTCTATGATCGTTCTTCAAATCCTCGTAAGAAGGGCTTGGTCTTGATTAACTCTGTAGGTGTCATTGATGGGGATTATTATGGAAATCCTGGGAATGAAGGGCATATTTTTGCTCAGATGAAGAATATTACAGATCAAGAAGTTGTTCTTGAAGTTGGAGAACGTGTTGTCCAGGCTATCTTTGCTCCTTTCTTAATTGCAGATGGAGATGCGGCTGATGGCGTTCGAACTGGTGGATTTGGCTCAACTGGTCACTAGGATGAAAATTATCTTTGTACGTCACGGGGAGCCAGATTATTGTGAGTTAGAGGAGCGTTCTTATACGGGATTTGGGATAGATTTGGCACCCTTGTCTGAGAAGGGACGGCAACAAGCCCAGAAACTGAGCAAAAATCCCTTGCTTCCTTCAGCTGAAATAATCGTATCTTCTGCAGTCACAAGAGCTTTAGAAACGGCTTCTTATGTGGCTTGTGCTACGGGACTTCCTTTGAGAGTGGAGCCATTATTGCATGAATGGCAGGTCTATGAAAGTGGCATAGATAGATTTGAAGAAGCTAGAAGACTATTTTTAGAAAATAATGGGGAGTTGCTCCCAAATTCTCCTGTTCAATATGAGACAGCTACGGAAATGAAGTCTCGTTTTCTAGAATGCATGGCTAAGTATCGGGAGCATCAAACTGTGGTAGTTGTTTCTCATCGAATGCTCATGCGTCAGTTTGTGCCAAATGAGAAGATTGATTTTTGCCAAGTGATTGAGTGTGAGTTAGAGATATAGAAAGAGGTTTATCATCGCAAAGAAAAAAGCGACATTTGTATGTCAAAATTGTGGGTATAATTCCCCTAAATATCTGGGACGTTGCCCCAACTGTGGATCTTGGTCTTCTTTTGTAGAAGAGGTTGAGGTTGCTGAGGTCAAGAATGCGCGTGTGTCCTTGACAGGTGAGAAAACCAAGCCCATGAAACTGGCTGAGGTGACTTCCATCAATGTCAATCGAACCAAGACGGAGATGGAGGAATTCAACCGTGTACTTGGGGGAGGAGTGGTACCAGGAAGTCTCGTCCTCATCGGTGGGGATCCTGGGATTGGAAAATCAACCCTTCTCCTACAAGTCTCAACCCAGTTGTCCCAAGTGGGTACGGTTCTCTACGTCAGCGGGGAGGAGTCTGCCCAGCAGATTAAACTACGTGCAGAGCGTTTGGGTGATATTGATAGCGAGTTTTATCTCTATGCAGAGACCAATATGCAGAGCGTTCGCGCAGAGGTAGAAAGAATTCAGCCAGACTTTCTCATCATCGACTCCATTCAAACCATCATGTCTCCTGAGATTTCAGGGGTGCAGGGGTCTATTTCTCAAGTGCGTGAGGTAACGGCTGAACTTATGCAGCTGGCCAAAACCAATAACATTGCCATCTTTATCGTAGGGCATGTGACCAAGGAAGGAACCTTGGCCGGTCCTCGTATGTTGGAGCACATGGTAGATACGGTACTTTACTTTGAAGGGGAGCGTCACCATACCTTCCGTATTCTGAGAGCGGTCAAAAACCGTTTTGGTTCAACAAATGAGATTGGGATTTTTGAGATGCAGTCGGGCGGTTTGGTTGAGGTCCTCAATCCGAGTCAAGTTTTCCTAGAAGAGCGTTTGGATGGGGCGACTGGTTCGTCAATCGTTGTGACTATGGAAGGGACGCGTCCAATTTTAGCAGAGGTTCAGGCTTTGGTGACACCGACCATGTTTGGGAACGCCAAGCGCACGACGACAGGACTTGATTTTAATCGTGCGAGTTTGATTATGGCTGTTTTGGAAAAACGGGCAGGTCTTCTCTTGCAAAATCAGGATGCCTATCTCAAATCTGCTGGCGGTGTCAAATTGGATGAACCTGCGATAGACTTGGCCGTTGCAGTTGCCATTGCTTCGAGCTACAAGGACAAGCCAACTAATCCTCAGGAATGTTTTGTAGGCGAACTGGGCTTGACAGGAGAGATTCGGCGCGTGAATCGTATCGAGCAGCGCATCAACGAAGCTGCTAAACTGGGTTTTACTAAGATTTATGTACCTAAGAATTCCTTAACAGGAATCACTCCACCCAAGGAAATTCAAGTTATTGGAGTGACAACGATTCAGGAAGTTTTGAAAAAAGCATTCTCCTAATCGTTATGGTCAGTTTTAGATGATTAATTATTTTATTGCTAACATTTATTAAAAATAAGGAGGAATTTCTGATGAAATTTTCTATGGACAGTCATATGCAATTTCCTTTGGTAGAGCTGTCACTCAATCAAGGAGAAACCGTCTATATCCAGCGAGGTAGTATGGTTTACCACACGCCTAACGTAAGTCTCAATACCCAACTCAATGCTAGCGGTTCAGGTTTGGGACGTTTTGTTAAAGCTGTAGGACGTTCAATGGTTTCTGGTGAAAGCACCTTCATTACTCAAGCTGTAGCAGAGTCTGATAACGGGAACCTTGCTCTAGCACCAGATACTCCTGGGCAAGTAATTGCTCTTGAACTAGGTGAAAAACAATATCGACTGAATGATGGGGCTTTTCTAGCTCTGGATGGTACAGCTTCCTATACTATGGAGAGTCAGTCTATTGGTAAAGCTCTGTTCGGAGGGCAAGGCGGTCTCTTTGTGATGACTACCCAAGGCCAGGGAACTCTCTTGGCCAATGCTTTTGGCTCTATCAAGAAAATTGAGCTACAAAACCAAGAAATAACCATTGACAATGCCCATGTGGTGGCTTGGAGTCAATCTTTGGACTATAATATCCACTTAGAAAATAGCTTCTGGCAGTCTATTGGTACAGGTGAAGGAGTGGTTAACACCTTCCGAGGAACTGGTGAGGTCTACGTACAAAGTCTCAATCTTCAGAGCTTTGCAGGATCGCTCAATAAGTATATCCAAAAAGGTTCATAAAAATAAAACTAGGACAGAAGCCCAAGCTAGAAGCTGGATGTCTCTGTCCCAGTTTTTTTATATGAAGGTTGACAACTGACAAGACAAAGAAAAGATGGTAAGATAGGAGATGAATAATTTGGTGTTCAAATTATCTGGTAGACTAGAAAGTGAGTTGTCATGTCCTATTTTGAAAATTTTTTAAAAGCCAATCAAGCCTATGTAGAACTGCATGGAGATCTTCATTTATCAATCAAACCAAAGACCAAGGTTGCAATCGTAACTTGTATGGACTCGCGTTTACACGTTGCGTCAGCTCTTGGGTTGGCTCTGGGAGATGCTCATATTTTGCGGAATGCGGGTGGTCGAGTGACGGAGGATATGATTCGTTCGCTAGTTATTTCCCAGCAACAGATGGGGACAAGAGAGATTGTGGTGCTGCACCATACAGACTGTGGTGCTCAGACCTTTGAAAATGGTCCTTTTCAGGAGTATTTGAAAGAGGAACTGGGTGTCGACGTGTCAGACCAAGACTTCTTGCCCTTCCAAGATATAGAGGAGAGTGTGCGAGAGGATATGCAAGCCCTTATCGAATCTCCCTTAATACCAGACGATGTCATTATCTCTGGTGCTATTTACGATGTGGATACAGGAAGTATGACAGTCGTAGAATTATAAATACTTTATTTAGAAAGAAAGTGTATGAAGAAAAATAGTATTTTATTTATTTTTATCTTATTGCTATGTATTGGTTTACAGTATGAAACCATCTACTATACTGACGGCTCTATGTCAGCTGCGGAATATGGACTAATGGGAGTTTCTATCTTTCTAGCTCTCTTTTACATGATTCCGGCTCTTTATTTCCTTTTCCATATTGGGAAAAAATGGGAATTGCCAAAGAAGTTCTTGATTTTGTCTTTATTGGGTGGGATGTTCCTTTCGGGCTGGTTATCTAGCTTTGCTAATACCTATATCCATGATTTGCTGGGTATTCTTTTCCCAGATAGTGCATTTTTAAATGTCTTTGAAAGTGCTATTGTGGCTCCTTTGGTAGAAGAACCCTTGAAATTGTTGCCACTTGTTTTCGTTTTGGCTTTGATTCCTGTGCGAAAATTCAAATCTTTGTTTTTACTAGGGATTGCTTCTGGTTTGGGATTTCAAATGATTGAGGATATTGGCTACATTCGTACGGATTTGCCAGAGGGGTTTGACTTTACTATTTCAAGGATTTTAGAGCGTATCATCTCAGGAATTGCCTCTCACTGGACTTTTTCAGGTCTGGCTGTAGTAGGTGTTTACTTGCTTTACAGAGCCTATAAAGGACAGAAGGTTGGCAAGAAAGAGGGGCTTATTTTCCTAGGTTTAGCCTTGGGAACTCACTTCTTATTTAACTCGCCTTTTGTAGAGTTGGAGACAGAGTTGCCTTTAGCGATTCCAGTGGTTACAGCTATTACTCTCTATGGTTTTTATCAGGCTTATCGCTTTGTTGATAAGAACGATGAGTTGATAAACTAGAATATTTTTCAAAAGAATGATGCAAGGGTACAAATATGGTGCCCTTCTTTTATTTTTGATTGAAAAATAGTGTAAAAAGCGCTACAATGGTAGATGGAAAAATCTTGTGAAAAGCACAAGCGATACATATATACCGGAGGAAATCATGTCTTTTTCTGATTTAAAGCTGTTTGCCCTTTCTTCTAATAAAGAATTGGCAGAACGTGTGGCGCAGGAGATTGGGATAGAGTTGGGGAAATCAAGTGTTCGCCAATTTTCAGATGGAGAGATTCAGGTCAACATCGAAGAATCAATCCGTGGGAAACACGTCTTTATCCTACAATCAACTAGCTCGCCTGTAAATGACAATCTGCTTGAAATTTTGATTATGGTGGATGCTTTGAAGCGTGCGAGTGCAGAATCTGTCAATGTTGTCATGCCTTACTATGGGTATGCACGTCAGGATAGAAAGGCGAGAGCGCGTGAGCCAATCACTTCAAAACTTGTCGCAAATATGCTTGAAGTAGCTGGAGTGGATCGTTTGTTGACAATCGACTTGCATGCTGCGCAGATTCAAGGATTCTTTGATATTCCTGTGGATCATTTGATGGGAGCTCCTCTGATTGCGGATTATTTTGAGCGTCGTGGCATGGTTGGTTCTGACTATGTGGTTGTCAGTCCAGACCATGGAGGGGTGACTCGTGCCCGTAAGTTGGCAGAATTTTTGAAAACATCTATCGCTATTATCGACAAACGTCGTAGCGTTGATAAGATGAATACCAGTGAAGTCATGAACATCATCGGTAAGGTAGAAGGCAAGACTTGTATCTTGATTGATGATATGATTGATACTGCTGGAACGATTTGTCATGCGGCAGATGCCCTTGCGGAAGCTGGTGCTGTTGAAGTCTATGCAAGCTGTACGCATCCAGTTCTTTCTGGTCCTGCTATGGACAATATCCAAAAATCAGCTATTAAGAAATTGGTTGTTTTGGATACCATCTATCTGCCAGAAGAGCGTTTGATTGATAAGATTGAGCAGATTTCAATCGCTCATCTCCTAGGTGATGCTATTGTACGTATCCATGAAAAACGCCCACTTTCTCCACTTTTCAGTATTGAGAAAAAGATTTAATGACCAAGCCTGAGATGATTCTCAGTTTTTTTTCGTCTATTTTGCGAATAAATAGATAGAGTCAGTGAATCTAGTAAAACTAGATTTAATACTCTTCGAAAATCAAATTCAAACCACGTCAACGTCGCCTTGCCGTACTCAAGTACAG
>NZ_JUUO01000094.1:0-1971 GCF_001074975.1 Streptococcus pseudopneumoniae
AAACTAGCCGCAGGTTGCTCAAAACACTGTTTTGAGGTTGTAGATAAGACTGACGAAGTCAGTAACATATCTACGGCAAGGCGACGTTGACGTGGTTTGAAGAGATTTTCGAAGAGTATAAGCATTTTACTGAAATTTTATCCTACCCTCTAGGGTAGCAAATGACTTTCCCTATCAAAAATGGTAAAATGAAAAAAATAATTCATGAATCGAGGAAAAAAGATGCAAGAAAAGATTTTGGTAACAGGCGGTGCAGGATTTATCGGTACCCACACTGTCATTGAGTTAATCCAAGCTGGTCATCAAGTTGTTGTCATAGATAACTTGGTCAACAGTAGCCGTAAAAGTCTTGAAGTAGTAGAAAGAATCACAGGAGTTGAGATTACTTTTTATGAAGCTGATATCCGAGATACGGATACGCTTCGTGATATTTTCAAACATGAGGAGCCAACAGGAGTTATCCATTTTGCAGGTTTGAAGGCAGTTGGTGAGTCAACTCGTATCCCACTTGCCTACTATGACAACAACATTGCTGGTACAGTGAGTCTTTTAAAAGCAATGGAAGAAAACAACTGTAAAAACATCATTTTCAGTTCTTCTGCGACAGTTTACGGAGATCCGCACACAGTACCCATCTTGGAAGATTTCCCACTTTCAGTGACCAATCCATACGGTCGTACCAAGCTTATGCTTGAGGAAATTTTGACAGATATCTACAAGGCAGACTCAGAATGGAATGTGGTCTTGCTTCGTTACTTTAACCCAATCGGAGCGCATGAGAGTGGGGATTTGGGAGAAAATCCAAACGGTATTCCAAACAACCTCTTGCCATATGTGACTCAAGTAGCCGTTGGGAAATTAGAGCAAGTGCAAGTATTCGGAGACGATTACGATACGGAAGACGGAACTGGTGTTCGTGACTATATCCACGTTGTCGATCTGGCTAAAGGTCACGTTGCAGCACTGAAAAAAATCCAAAAAGGATCAGGTCTAAACGTTTATAACCTCGGGACAGGTAAAGGCTATTCTGTTCTTGAAATTATCCAAAATATGGAAAAAGCAGTGGGACGTCCAATTCCTTACCGCATTGTAGACCGTCGCCCAGGTGATATCGCAGCTTGCTATTCAGATCCTGCAAAAGCCAAAGCAGAACTCGGTTGGGAAGCAGAACTAGACATCACCCAAATGTGTGAAGACGCATGGCGTTGGCAAAGCAAGCATCCAAATGGATTTGAAGACTAAGATGGTGATGTCAATCATTGTCCCCTGTTTAAACGAAGAGGAAGTACTTCCTCTTTTTTATCAGGATCTGGAATCTTTACTTCCAGATTTGGAAATAGAAATCGAATATGTCTTTGTCGATGATGGATCGAGCGACGGAACCTTGGAACTCTTAAAGTCTTATCGGGAGCAAAATCCGGCAGTGCATTATATTTCTTTCTCTCGAAATTTTGGCAAAGAAGCAGCTCTGTATGCAGGCTTGCAGTATGCGACAGGAGATTTGGTGGTGGTAATGGATGCAGATCTTCAGGATCCTCCTAGTATGCTGCTTGAGATGAAAGCTTTACTAGACCAGAATGCAGACTTGGACTGTGTTGGAACACGCAGAACTAGCCGAGGGGGAGAACCAGTTTTACGTAGTTTCTGTGCTGATCTCTTTTACCGACTTATGCAAAAAATCAGTCCAGTAGCTCTTCCTCTAGGGGTTCGTGATTTTCGCATGATGAGAAGGTCTGTAGTAGATGCCATTTTAAGCTTGACTGAGTCCAATCGTTTTTCGAAGGGACTCTTTGCCTGGGTCGGCTTTAAAACCCACTATCTGGACTATCCAAATGTCGAAAGGCAGGCTGGCAAGACCAGTTGGAGTTTTAGGCAACTCTTTTTCTACTCCATTGAAGGGATTGTTAATTTTTCAGATTTTCCCTTGATTATAGCTTTTGTGGCTGGTCTCCTATCTTGTTTTATTTCTTT
>NZ_JUUO01000094.1:2071-12268 GCF_001074975.1 Streptococcus pseudopneumoniae
CTTGATTATAGCTTTTGTGGCTGGTCTCCTATCTTGTTTTATTTCTTTGATTATGACCTTTTTTGTTGTGGTTCGGACCCTCATTTTGGGTAATCCGACATCAGGTTGGACCTCTCTGATGGCTGTCATCCTCTTTCTTGGAGGTATTCAACTCTTGACCATTGGGATTCTTGGCAAGTATATCAGTAAGATTTATCTAGAGACCAAAAAAAGACCACTTTATCTTATCAAAGAAAAAAGTGACCTTCCTGATTTTACAGAAAAAAATAGAGAGAAAAGACTATAATTTTACATGGAAATATGCTAAACTAGAAGGAGTGGATTACCGCCATTGATTTAGGCTTCCTGGTTTCTGATCAGGGCGCGAGTTGGGCAATTTTTAACGGCCTCTAAGACGTCCTGACTAGGAGAAATTTCTTTTTCTAGTTGATCAGGGTCATCGTAAAAGCGCACGATTCCATTATCGTGATAATCAAATAAATCAGAATAAGTTTGGCAAAGCCCACAGGCGATACATCGTTCAGGTATAAGTGTGATTTTCATATTTATATTGTAATAAGAAAAGTAAAAAAAAACAAGGAGTAAGGTATGGCAAAAGAACCGTGGCAAGAAGATATTTATGAAAATCAGGAAGAAACAAGATCAGGCCGTCGTTCTAGATCACAGGGTGGGGGAGTTATAGCTAACCGTATCTTGACTATTTTAGCTAGTATTTTCTTTGTAATTGTGGTGGTGATGATTATTGTTCTTATCTATCTGTCATCGGGTGGGAGTAATCGCACAGCAGCCTTGAAAGATTTTTACGATTCAGATACAAAAGTAGAGCAAGTTTCTTCTACTTCTAGTAGTAGTTCAGAGGAGAAGGTAGAAGAGTCATCTAGTAGCTCAGAACATCCAACAGATCCAGAAGGAACGACAAAAGTCTTAGCTGGAGAAGGAGAAGCAGCCATTGCAGCTCGTGCTGGGATTTCGATTGCTCAGTTAGAGGCCTTAAATCCTGGACATATGGCTACAGGATCTTGGTTTGCTAATCCAGGTGATGTTATAAAAATAAAATAGGAGCCGATATGAAAACAATTCAAATTGCTATTGACGGTCCTGCTTCAAGTGGCAAGAGTACGGTCGCAAAGATTATTGCCAAGGATTTTGGATACACCTATCTAGATACAGGTGCTATGTATCGTGCAGCGACCTACATGGCTCTCAGGAACCAGTTAGGAGTTGAACAAGTTGAAGAACTCTTAGACTTATTGGACCAGCATCCAATCAGCTTTGGACGTTCAGAAGCTGGAGAACAGCTTGTCTTTGTAGGAGATGTGGATATTACCCATCCTATCCGTGAAAATGAAGTGACCAATCATGTTTCAGTTGTTGCGGCAATTCCTGAAATTCGTGAGAAACTAGTTTCTCTCCAACAAGAAATTGCCCAACAAGGCGGTATTGTCATGGACGGTCGCGATATTGGGACTGTTGTATTGCCACAAGCAGAATTGAAAATTTTCCTAGTAGCTTCGGTAGATGAAAGAGCAGAGCGCCGTTACAAGGAAAATATTGCCAAGGGAATTGAGACAGACCTTGAAACCTTAAAAGAGGAAATTGCTGCGCGTGACTACAAGGATAGTCATCGTGAGACTTCGCCTCTCAAACAAGCAGAGGATGCTGTCTACCTTGATACAACCGGCTTGAACATTCAAGAAGTAGTTGAAAAAATCAAAGCAGAAGCTGAAAAAAGAATGTAAATGTAGAAAAGCCGATAGATTGATATCGGTTTTTTCTAAATTTGTCAAAATGCTGATTTTAGGGTATAATAGTTGCTGTTCGAGAAATTTTTATTTTCAAAGAATAGTGAATGATGATAAGGAGAAACTATGAAAAACTTACCAAATTGCCCAAAATGTAACTCAGAGTATGTCTACGAAGACGGTGCCCTACTGGTTTGCCCAGAGTGTGCTCATGAGTGGAATCCTGCTGAAGTTGCAGATGTAGAAGAAGGCCTTGTTGCTATCGATGCCAACGGAAATAAATTGGCTGACGGTGATACTGTAACTCTCATCAAGGACTTGAAGGTAAAAGGTGCGCCAAAAGATTTGAAACAAGGGACGCGCGTGAAAAATATCCGCATCGTAGAAGGCGATCACAATATCGACTGCAAAATCGATGGCTTTGGTGCCATGAAACTTAAATCAGAATTTGTGAAGAAAATTTAAACATGTCAAAGAACTATAAATTTGTATTTTATAGCCGTATCTTCTTGTTTCTAGCGGCTTTTACGGGAGTTTATCTTGAAATCGCCAAGCATGGTGGATTTGGGATGCTTCTCTATTATACGGTTCTGTCTAACCTCTTAGTAGCGATTTTTACGCTCTATCTCCTAAAGGTTATGAGCCGTTTAGGTGAAAACTGGCAAAGGCCAAGTCTCTTGCGCTTAAAAGGTGGGGTCACCATGAGTATCATGATTACCTGTGTGATTTACCATTTCCTCTTGGCGCCCATTGCAACTAATTTCTATACTCTAGAAAATTTCCTTTGCCACTATATCGTTCCCCTCTGGTTTTTAGCAGATACCCTCTTGTTTGACAAACAGGGACAATATAAAATCTGGGATCCAATTGTGTGGACGATTTTACCCTTGCTTTATATGATTTTTGCTCTTTTTAATGGCTTGGTACTGAAACTAGATGTTCCTAATTCTAAGGTCAGTCCCTTCCCGTACTTCTTTTTGAATGTGAACAAGGGTTGGGATGTTGTGTTCAAGTGGTGTCTGATTATCTTTGTTGCCTATATGGTGGCAGGATTTATCTTCTACTTTATTAAGCAAATCAAGAGAAAGTCATCCTAATACTCTTCGAAAATCTTTTCAAACCACGTCAACGTCCATCTGCAACCCCAAAACAGTGTTTTGAGCAACCTGTGGCTAGTTTTCTAGTTTGCTCTTTGATTTTCATTGAGTATAAGACACAAGGGATTCATTTTCTAGTTTAAGAAGGAGTCTATATACCAATGAGACTTCTTCTTTTCTTGATTGTTTGATAAGTATCAAAAAGTAGAAGATTAAGAAAAATATAGAAAGAGATTTCATGAAACAATTTTTAGAACGGGCCAGTATTTTGGCTCTCTCCCTCGTTTTGATTACATCCTTTTCCATCTCGAGTGCCCTGCCAGCCATGTTTGACTATTATCAAGGCTATCCTAAAGAACAAATTGAGCTCTTGGCGAGCTTGCCTTCCTTCGGGATCATGATTATGTTATTACTAAATGGTTTCTTAGAAAAAATCTTTCCTGAGCGTTTACAGATTAGTTTGGGCTTGCTGATTTTATCACTCAGCGGGACGGCTCCCTTCTGGTATCAAGCCTATCCTTTTGTCTTTGGAACACGGATTCTTTTTGGCTTGGGCGTTGGTATGATCAATGCTAAGGCCATTTCCATTATCAGTGAACGATATCAAGGGAAAACGCGAATTCAGATGCTAGGGCTACGCGGTTCCGCAGAGGTCGTTGGGGCTTCTCTCATTACCTTGGCAGTTGGCCAGTTGTTGGCCTTTGGTTGGACAGCTACCTTCTTAGCCTATAGTGCTGGATTTTTGGTGCTGACCCTTTATCTGCTCTTTGTCCCTTATGGAAAGGAAAAGAAAGAAGTCAAGAAAAAAGAGAAGGAAGCAAGTCGCTTAACTCGGGAAATGAAAGGCTTGATTTTTATCCTAGCTATTGAAGCAGCAGTGGTAGTTTGTACCAATACGGCTATTACCATTCGTATTCCAAGTTTGATGGTGGAAAGAGGACTTGGAGATGCCCAGTTATCTAGTTTTGTGCTTAGTATCATGCAGTTGATCGGGATTGTGGCTGGTGTGAGTTTTTCTTTCTTGATTTCTATCTTTAAAGAGAAACTGCTCCTCTGGTCTGGCATTACCTTCGGCTTAGGGCAAATTGTGATTGCCTTGTCGCCATCCTTGTGGGTGGTAGTGGCAGGAAGCATTCTGGCTGGCTTTGCCTACAGTGTAGCCTTGACGACGGTCTTTCAACTTGTCTCTGAAAGAATTCCAGCTAAACTCCTCAATCAAGCCACCTCATTTGCGGTTTTAGGCTGTAGTTTTGGAGCCTTTACGACCCCATTCGTTCTAGGGGCAATTGGCTTGCTAACACAAAATGGGATGTTGGTATTTAGTATCTTAGGATGTTGGTTGATTGTAACCTCTATCTTTGTCATGTACCTACTTCAAAAGAGAGCTTAGGATTGGTTTCCTAAGTTTTTCTTTTGAGTTTTTTGTACCCAGACAATATTTATTTTAGAACCTTGTCTACAGATTAATTTCTTGATAGAATAGAAGTTATGACGAGATATAAAGCAACTATTTCCTATGATGGTTATGCCTTTGCTGGTTTTCAGCGCCAGCCTCATGCGCGTAGCGTTCAGGAGGAAATTGAAAAAACCTTGACTAGATTGAATAAGGGGCAAGCCATTACTGTTCACGGTGCTGGTAGGACAGATAGTGGGGTTCATGCCCTGGGACAGGTCATTCATTTTGACTTACCCTATCAGATGGATGAGGAGAAGCTCCGTTTTGCTTTGGACACCCAGTCTCCTGAAGATATTGATGTGATTTCGATTGAGCTTGTGGAAGATGATTTTCATTGCCGTTATGCCAAGCATAGCAAGACCTATGAGTTTATTGTGGATAGAGGACGTCCCAAAAATCCTATGCGCCGTCATTATGCCACTCACTTTCCCTACCCACTTGATGTGGAACGGATGCAGATTGCAATCAAAAAGCTAGAGGGAACCCATGATTTTACCGGTTTTACAGCCTCTGGGACTAGTGTAGAGGATAAGGTTCGCACCATCACAGAAGCTAGTTTAACAGTTGATGAGACAGGCCAGTTTTTGACTTTTACCTTTTCAGGAAATGGTTTCTTGTATAAGCAGATTCGCAATATGGTGGGGACTCTTCTCAAAATCGGCAACAACCGCATGCCAGTAGAGCAGATTGACTTGATTTTGGAGAAAAAAGACAGACAGTTTGCAGGACCCACTGCAGCACCAAATGGTTTGTATTTAAAGGAGATTCGTTATGAAGAATAATCGTATTTTAGCACTTTCTGGAAATGATATTTTTAGTGGTGGTGGTTTGTCTGCTGATTTGGCTACCTATACCTTGCACGGCTTGCATGGCTTTGTAGCAGTGACTTGTCTGACAGCCTTGACAGAAAAGGGCTTTGAGGTCTTTCCAACTGACGATTCTATTTTTCAACATGAATTAGATAGCTTGCGTGATGTGGAGTTTGGGGGAATTAAGATTGGTCTTTTACCAACTGTCAGTGTGGCTGAGAAGGCCTTGGACTTTATCAAACAACGCCCAGGAGTGCCTGTGGTATTGGATCCTGTCCTGGTCTGCAAGGAAACGCACGATGTAGCTGTCAGTGAACTCTGCCAAGAGTTGATTCGCTTTTTCCCTCATGTCAGTGTGATTACGCCTAATCTCCCAGAAGCAGAATTATTAGCTGGTCAGGAAATTAAAACCTTGGAAGACATGAAGGCTGCAGCGCAGAAATTACATGCCTTAGGAGCACCAGCAGTCATTATCAAGGGAGGCAATCGCCTTAGTCAGGACAAGGCTATGGATGTCTTTTATGACGGACAGACCTTTACAGTCCTAGAAAATCCCGTTATCCAAGGCCAAAATGCTGGTGCAGGTTGTACCTTTGCCTCTAGCATTGCCAGTCACCTAGTCAAAGGTGATGAACTTTTACCAGCAGTAGAAAGCTCTAAGGCTTTCGTTTATCGTGCTATTGCACAAGCAGATCAGTATGGAGTGAGACAATATGAAGCAGACAAAAACAACTAAAATCGCCCTTGTATCCCTCTTAACCGCCCTTTCTGTGGTTCTAGGTTATTTCTTAAAAATTCCAACACCTACAGGCATTCTAACCCTTTTAGATGCGGGTGTCTTCTTTGCAGCTTTCTACTTCGGTAGTCGTGAAGGGGCTGTAGTCGGAGGACTAGCAGGTTTCTTGATTGACCTCTTATCAGGCTACCCTCAGTGGATGTTCTTTAGCTTGGTCAACCATGGCTTGCAGGGATTTTTCGCAGGATTTAAAGGAAAAACTCAGTGGTTAGGCCTTATCTTAGCAACGATTGCCATGGTAGGGGGCTACGCCTTGGGTTCTACTTTGATGAATGGCTGGGCAGCAGCCCTACCAGAAATCTTACCAAATTTCATGCAAAATATAGTAGGGATGATAGTAGGATTTATTCTTAGTCAAAGTATCAAGAAGATTAAGTAAAGAGGTTGAGTCAAAAATCTTTCAAATAAGAAAAACGCATAGTATCAGGTGTTGAAAAACCTTGATACTATGCGTTTTATTGTGGGAATATTTTTATACTCTCCGAAAATCTCTTCAAACCACGTCAGCTTCACCTTGGATTATATATGTTACTGACTTCGTCAGTTCTATCCACAGCCTCAAAACAGTGTTTTGAGCTGACTTCGTCAGTCTTATCTACAACTTCAAAGCAGTGCTTTGAGTAACCTGCGGCTAGCTTCCTAGTTTGCTCGTTGATTTTCATTGAGTATTAAATAATTTTAATCAAAATAAAGTAAATCTTTGCTGGTGCTAGTAAAGAGGTCAAATCCATCCTTAGTGACAACACCGCAGTCTTCGATACGGACACCAACTTTACCAGGGATATAGATACCTGGTTCAACAGAGAAGCACATGCCTTCTTCGATGACCATGTCGTTTCCTTCCATGATAGATGGAAATTCGTGGACATCCATACCGATACCGTGACCGAGACGGTGGTTGAAGTACTCGCCGTAACCAGCTTTTTCGATGACCTCACGGGCAGCGCGGTCTACTTCATGGGCAGTCACACCTGGCTTGATAAAGTCAAGAGCAGCTTGTTGGGCTTCAAGAGTCAAGTTGTAGATATCTTTCTTGAATTGGTCTGGCTTACCGACAGCGACTGTACGCGTCATATCTGACGCATAGCC
Organism: Streptococcus pseudopneumoniae; assembly: GCF_001074975.1. Lineage (GTDB taxonomy): Bacteria > Bacillota > Bacilli > Lactobacillales > Streptococcaceae > Streptococcus > Streptococcus pseudopneumoniae_D. Next base: position 9,061 of record NZ_JUUO01000094.1, read on the forward strand.
ATTGACTAGAACACCCAGGTCAAAGAGGAGAAGTGCATCGTTTTCAACCTTATTAGCTGCTGGAATGCCGTGTGGATTTGCAGCATTATCACCAGTTAAGACCATGGTATCAAAGCTCATTTCATAACCTTCACGTTTCATAGCAAAGTCGATTTGGGCAATGATATCTGTCTCCGTCTTATCAAGAGAAATATTGTCAAAACCAACATGAACAGCTTTGTCCGCATAGAGACCTGCAACCATCATTTTTTGCACTTCGTCAGCTGATTTGATGAGACGCATGCGTTGGATGCGAGGAGTGAGGTTTTCAAACTCAGCTGTTTCAAAGACAGTTTTTAAACCATGGTATTTGGTCAAGATAAGATTATCAAATTCGACAGCGACACGTTTGAAGTCAAGTTGTGGAAGAGCATGTTTCATTTTTTGCCATGGATTTTCAGAATCCACATAGCCCACAACTGGGAAGGAAACAGTGTTGCTTGCACGCTCAACCTCAAGGGCTGGGACAAAGAGGAGCGGTTCTTGATCCGCTAGGACAAAAAGGAACATTTGGCGTTCATGAGGATCACTGTAAAAGCCAGTGAGGTAATTGATTGTGACGGGGTCAGATACGACAGCGACGTCTAGTTTTTCTGATTCAAGATATGTTACGATTTGTTGTAATTTAGACATATGCTACCTTCTTTCTACCCCTCTATTTTGGCAAAAAAAGAGAGAAAATGCAAGGGAGAAGGGTAATACTCTTCGAAAATCTCTTCAAACCGCGTCAACGTTGCCTTGCAGTAGATATATGTAACTGACTTCGTCAGTCTTATCTACAACCTCAAAACCGTGTTTTGAGCTGACTTCGTCAGTTCTATCCACAACCTCAAAACCGTGTTTTGAGCAACCTGCGGCTAGTTTCCTAGTTTGCTCAGTATAAAAGAAAAGACAAAAAGAACTTCGACAAGATGTAAAGTTCTTTGATATAGTTTCATTTTGTTTAAGAAAAGTCTGCCTTGCTTTTGACGTCACTGTATTCTTCAGCGATTTCTTGGCTGAGAATGTCCTCATAGGCAGGGAGTTGAATGTCCTGACCGTATTTTTTCTTGAGAGCAGTGGTGACTAGGCGATAAGCTAGATTGGCATTACGAGAGAGGATAGGCCCGTGGAAGTAGGAACCAAAGACATTCTTATAATGAACCCCTTCGCCGACTTTTTCTTCGTTATTTCCATTTCCATAGACAACCTGTCCCAGTGGTTTTTGGTCATCAGATAGGAAGGTACGGCCCTGGTGATTCTCAAATCCATAGTAGGTTTCATTGAAATCTTCATTGTGAATCTTGATGTCACCGATAAAACGGTTATTGGTCTGGTTGAGGGTGTAGTGGCCCATGACACCGAGCCCTTCGATGCGTTTTCCTGAAGCTTCAACATAATATTGGCCCAATAGTTGGAAACCGCCACAGATAGCGAGAACCACACCGTCGTTTTGGATGTAGTTGTCAATGCTATCTCTTTTAGCAGGTAGGTCGTCTGCAATAATACTTTGTTCAAAGTCTTGACCGCCACCGAAAAAGGCAATGTCGTAGTGGTTTTCATCAAAATCATCATGGAGAGAAACGATGTCAACCGTCACATGTGCACCCAGTTTTTCAGCCACATACTTGAGCATGAGGATGTTTCCATTGTCCCCGTAGGTATTCATGAGGTTTCCATAGAGGTGGGCAATGTTGAGCTGATAGGGGAAATTGCCAGCTTTTGAGGAAAGTGAAGTATAAACCATTAGTTCATCTCCTTTCTAACAATCTGACGACTAGCCAGCAGTTCGCGGAATTCAAGCATAGCAGTATAGGTAGCTAGGATATAGGCATGTTTGCAGTCTTGGTTCTCAATGGTCTTGAGAACTTGTTCCAGATTGATTGTTTCAGTGATTTTTTCAGCTGGATAGCCTGTTACTCGTAGACGACGAGCAATTTCAGAATGACGAACACCGCCAGCGTTAATTTCTGGAATATCCATCTCAGTGATTTGTTCAAAATCAGCATCCCAGATCCAGCTAGTATCAATACCGTCTGCATAGTTAGCATTGAGGAGGACTGATAGGCTAAATGGATAAGGAGCTAGTTTAATCATCTCGATAGCTTGAGTTGCACCGACTGGATTTTTAATCAAGACAAGAGTACATTCCTTGTCACTGATATGGAAGGTTTCTTGGCGTCCAAAGACAGCACGGCTCTTATCAAATCCCTGCTTGATTAGTTGTGAATCTGCGCCGAGGAAACGGGCGATGGCAACTGCAGCTAGTGCGTTATAGATATTGTAGAGACCACCGATTTGGATACCGTATTCTTGTCCGTCAATGACAAAGCGAGAGCGATTGTTGGTCAACTCAACCAATTCTGTCAAGCGATAGTCGAGATCAGGACGTTTACATCCGCAGCCTTCACAGATATAGGCACCCAAGTTTGCATAGGTATTATGCTCGTATTTGAGGATACCTTGACAGTCAGGACAGAGAATCCCTTCGGTATTGTAGTGAGCCAGTTGGGCTGGTCCTTTCTCCAAGTCAAAACCAAAATACTGTACAGGATTTGGAATAGCTGGCTTGTAGAAAAGTGGACTGTCTCCATTAAGGAGGACAGTAGCCGTAGGCACCTTACGAATGGCATCCAAAATCATCTTATAAGTTGTGTAAATCTCACCATAACGGTCCATCTGGTCACGGAAAATATTAGTAATGACAAAAAGACTTGGCTGGATATAGTCACAGATACGAGATAGACTGGCTTCGTCGATTTCTAGGACGGCAATGTTTTTCCCAGTTTTAGAGGATTTAGCAGTCAAGAAGGTTGTCGCAATTCCTGTGATCATGTTGGCACCGCTTGGGTTAGTCAGCACTTGACCATAAACCTCTTTTAAAATGCCGACAGTGAGGGCAGTTGTCAAGGTTTTTCCGTTGGTTCCAGTGACCACGACAATCTCGTAGTTCTTAGCTAGGTTTTGTAAAATATCTTTATCAAATTGAAGGGCGACTTTCCCTGGGAGCGTACTTCCACGGCCAAGACGGCTCAAAACGAAGTGGGAAGAACGCCCAGCAAGAAGGCCCAAAGTAGTTTTTAATTTCATGTTTCTATTATATCATAAAAGAGGGAAAAGACAGATTTGATACTCAATGAAAATCAAAGAGCAAACTAGGAAGCTAGCCGCAGGCTGTACTTGAGTACGG
>NZ_JUUO01000095.1 GCF_001074975.1 Streptococcus pseudopneumoniae
CGGTGCGTAATCATCTTTATCACGGTTAGTTACTGTTACATTTACTGGGACGTCTTCTTTTGATCCATCTGGGTATGTTACTGTAACCTTACCTGTGATTTTATCTCCTGGATTCTTATCCGCTGGAATGGTTACGGTTACTTTCCCTTTGTCATCTACTGCGATAACTCCTGGTTGATCACTTACATATGTTGTTCCATCTGGAATTTTCTTACCATCTTTTTCTTTTAATGGTAAGTCTACTGATGTTCCTGGTTTTCCATTTCCATCGTCATACTTCGGTGTGTAATCATCTTTATCTAGGTTGACTGCTGTTACCGTAAAGTTGAAGTTTACTGGATCCGCATTATTTCCATCATTATCTGAAGCTTTAAATGTAATCGTATTTGTTTTACCAACGTCTTCTGCAGTTGTTGTAATAGTTATTTTAATTACTTTTTCTTCAGGATTATTTGTGATATAAGAATAGCTTGCTTTTTGTTGCAATACTCTACTTAGATACTTATTAGCAAAGTCATTAAAGTCAAGATTAACAAATGTATTATCTTTTGCTGTTACTGTGAAGCTTACTGTTTCACCTTCTACTACTGTTTGGCTTGACGGCGTAATCGTTAATGTTGGTTTTTGAACATCTTTTGCAATTGCTGTTGCTGGATCTGAATCAGCACCATTTCCATTCTTCGTAATTACTGTTACTTCTGTTCCGTCTTTTACTTTATTTTCCGGAATCGTGATTTCCCCAGTATTTGGATTGATTTGTACTTCTGGAGTATTTACTGTCCAGTTTCCTTTCGGATCTTTCTTTCCTTCAGCTGTTTTTTGCTTGTTATCTTCCCCTGTATAGCTTACAGTAATCTTATCTACTTTCGTTGAATCTTGCGGTTTTGCAGTTACATCCCCATTATCCTTAGCTGTTGCTACTGGTGTTTGTGGTTTATCATCTATAACATGTACCGCCGCATCTACAAGAAACGTGCCACGTTGTGGTATTACTACTTCTACCGTACCATGAACAGGTTTTCCTGGCTCAGTGACTTTCGATACATCAGGATCTTTAAACCAACGATAGGTTGTACCTTTTGGCAATTTATCGGTATTTCCAATACTCTTACTAGCATCTGGAACAACTCCTACTTTAGTAGTTTGCTCTTTAGATACTGGTTGGAAATTGAAATTAGTTGCTTCTTCCGGTCTCAATGGCAACGTACCGATGATGGCGTTTTGACCTTCTTTATACCGAATTTTTCCTCCCGTTGTATACCCTCCATAGGCAAGATACGGATCATTCGCTAAACGTGATTTGATCTCTGATAACATCGGGTTGCTTTTATCTTTTTTACCCCAATCCGACATAATACTTTGATCCAATTCATCACCTTCTAAAACTTTTGTTTTGAAAGTCATAATTGTACGGTTCCCAGCAGTCACGTTCAGTCTATCCTCGATAACTCCACGAACAAGATTGTATTCAAGACCTCCTTTCTTGATACCTAACATATCCAGGACTCGAGGGAATGCATCATCATTAGGCTCTGTACCATCTCCACTCTTTTTACGATAAATATTCTTCTGCCATCCATTTGATGGTTCTATATAATCCATCCAAGCATCTACATTTTCAGCATAAGATGATCCAGAACGTTTCTCTCCATCTTTCACATAAGCACGGAATACAGGGTGGTCATACTCCCACGCTGAAGCAGTAGGATATGTTTTATAAGATTCCTGTTTACCTTTTTTAATTTGGGTATAAGTAAAATCATACGGATCTCCAACCGTACGCGGAATTGCAAGTGAGATTTTTTTAGACAATCCTGCCTGCGCATTTGCCGCTGGACCTGAGTCTACAATCCAGTAATAATACTTGCTACCATTTTCTTCAACACGCATCTCACGATACACACGAATGTTATCATAAGCTTGATTAGCTTTTCCTTTACTTACGAAAGCATACTGCTTCGTATCTGGTGAAAATACATCGCGGTGTGAGTAATCAATCATAGGATTTTCAGTCCAACCAACACCGAAGTCTGTGACTTTTGTTGCACGAACAATACTCGTTCCACGACCAACTACTTTCCCATCTTTAGTTACTACAGCTGTGACTTCCGCACCTTCCACCATTAGGTTAGGATCAACGTCAACAGTAAAGTATCCATTAGATTGCGACTTCGTTTTATATTTTTGTCCTCCTACTGTGATTTCCACATCAGATTCCGCTGCTGTATATCCATCAACTTGTTTAATATAGGCCAGGCTATCATTGAAGGAAACTGTATGTCCTTCGCTTACAACTTCAGTAGCGACAGTTGTGCCATTCACTACCAATGTAACTGTATCTCCAACTTTAATCCCAGGAGCATTTAACTTGAACTGTCCTGAATCATCAAGCGTTGAAGTTACCAACGTCTGGCCATTTTTCTTAATTTGAATTGTTGAAGATGGTGTCGCATATCCTGTAACAAATCCAGAATCCGCTACAACGATTCCTAATTGTCCACGTTTTGTATCTTTATCTATTGGTACAGATCTTAGACCAGTTCCTTCACCCATACTCTGACCATTACGTGGATCATGAGAAGCTGAAGTCAAACGCGTTGTAGCGTTTTTAACAGAGTTAAACATTCGCTTCACAAGTTTGTTCATTTGTTCAACATCTGTCAGAGATACTGTGGTATTTTCAAGAACACCTTGAGCCAATCCCAATAGTTCATTGGCTTTTTCAAGAACTTCTTTGCTTGTCTCATGCGCAGGCAATTCCAGAACCGCTGCCTTCAATTGATCTACAGATACTTTCAAAGAATCTTTTTTAGCTAATACAGTTTGATTCTCTTCGCTTGCTCTTACTTCAGAAGAAACTGCGCTCGCTACGATGGCACCCTGATTCTCAGTTTTATCTACTTGAACCTCACTTGATTCTTTAGAAGCAGCTGATAAGACTGTCACATCTTTAGACAAGAGTTCTACAAGCTCATCGATATCCTTTTGAACTAGCTCAGAACTTTCTAGGGCTTCTTTTCCTTTTTGAAATCTATCTTTAATAGGTGAGACTACTGAGTTGTCAAGGTTTAATTTAGTTGAAAGAAGAGAATTTACTTCTTCAACTACTTTTTTCAACTTGGCTTTATCAACTGTAATAGCGCTATTTGCAACAATTGCAGTTTCTTTATTTTCTAAAGAATTATTAGCCACATCTACTTTGTTTTCAGTAGGTTCCGTAATATCTAGAGGCGAATCGGCCTCATTTTTAGGACTTACTACACCCGCAGTAGATGGTGAACCACTTTCACTTACGCTATTTGCGCTAACGACGCGCGTACCTAAAAACATCAGTGCTGCTACGGCTACTGAAGCTGCACCAAAGCTATATTTACGAATAGAAAAGCGCAAAACTTTTTCACGTTGATGACGCTTTACTTTATATGAATTCGATTTATGTTCCATTTCTCCTCCTAAGGAAAATATATTAAAAAAGCAATCTTTATAACTTAAACTCCTTTAAAAGAGTTAAACTACAAAAATCACTATGATGATTACTATTAGCAAATAACATCACAGCTATCACAGCTATCACAGCTATCACAGCTATCACAGCTATAACAGCTATAACAGCTCAATTATACCATTTTTTAATACATTTAATCAAGCATAAATCGGTTTATTGCATAACATAATGGATAAAATATTCAATCATTTATAAAATGTTATTATATATTTAAAATAAATCTGTAGCCACTTATCATATCAGATAAATCATCATTTTGGATAGTAAAAAATAATCATCTAGGAAATTTAATGGTAACAGATGACTGACTCTATGTCCCAATCGAGAGCTTCTTATACTCAATGAAAATCAAAGAGCAAACTAGGAAACTAGCCGCAGGCTGTACTTGAGTACGGCAAGGCGACGTTGACGTGGTTTGAATTTGATTTTCGAAGAGTATTAGCACAAATATTAGTATCTACTTTTCAAAAATACAACAACGGCCTTGAACCTCTTAAAATGAGGAACAAAGCCGTTGTTCATTCTTTTATTCATTGTCCACTTAACAATGAACAATTCATATTTTAACTAAATTTTTACTTTAGTCTTCTTTTTTCTTACGAGCTACAAGTCCAAATCCACTCAATAGTCCAAGAAGTCCTAGAGATGCAAGAGTCGCATTTGATTCTGTTCCTGTATTTGGCAATACATTTTGAGAATCATTTGATTTAGCTCCATTATCCATAGTAGTCTTAGTATCTACCTGATCTGCATTCGGAGTAACTGCATTTGGAGTTGGTGTTGCTGGTGTTGGTGCAGGTGCATCTTGACCAGAACCTCCATTAGTATCAGGTTTGACTGGCGTATCAGGTGTCACTGGCGCAACTGGATTTGTATCTGTTGGTGTTGCTGGTGTGACCTTACCTGGTGTTGTTACTGGAACTTCAACTGTTGGTTGACCTGGTTCTGTAATCTTAGCTGTTCCTGGAACTTTACCGTCTGGTAATTCGCTGTTTGGTAC
>NZ_JUUO01000096.1 GCF_001074975.1 Streptococcus pseudopneumoniae
AATAATCTGTAGACGTTTGTGATATTTGGCGTACGATGAATCTCTTAGGAGTTTTTCAATTTTCTGTATTTCTTCGTTTGTAAGTTTCATAACTACCATTATAAGATGTTTTTTGATTTTAGTCTAGTATTAGAGGTGAGTTTTTGCTCAACCTCTTTTTTATGGTAGATTGAAATAAGATGTCAACAAATCGATTGGGGAAGTCAAATTAATTTCTAGAAATGTTTTATCAATCGCGACGTACTGTTCTATATTCAACCTACTATATTACTAAAAATTAAAGAATTCCATGGCCTGTTTGAAAAGTAAATCCGTATACTCTGGGTCTTCTTGGGCAATAGTAACCTGGTCTTGAATCATTTCTAAATCATCCGTTATCATACCATCAGCTCCTAGCTGAACAGATTTATCAAAAGACTCTGAACTATTGATGGTCCAAACGTACAATTTCTGATCGGTATTCCAAAGCTTGTTGACAAAATTTTCATCTAAAGTTGAATACTCCATGGTGTAACCTGTAGCCTTGGTTCTTGGAAAAATACTATTATAAGGTAGGATGAAATAGACTGGAATTTGAGAATCGTAGGCTAGCACCTGGTCAATCACATGGTAGTCCAAAGATTGCATTTGGTGACCATTCTGCTTAAGAACCGTTCCATATTTGTCCATAAATCGTTTCATCATATCTGGGCTATCTTTTCGACTGGTTTTAATCTCAATAAGAAGCTTTTGATGTAATTCATTAGCTTTGTTGAGGTAGTCATCAAAACTAGATACCTTGGTATGATAGCCATTTTCAGAAATATCAAGTTTGGTTAATTCATCCAAAGTTAGATCCTGAGGATTGGCATTAACTCCTGTCAGATTCTTGATATTGGCATCATGCATCATGACAAACTGGCCATCTTTTGTTTCCTGAACATCTGTCTCAACGAAATCTGGAGATAACTGAGCCGTCTTTTCTAAAGATTGGACGGTATTTTGTACACCATTCTTATTGGATACTCCCCTGTGAGAGATAATTAAAGGTTTATTGGCAACTGGAGCTTCTAAATAAACATAACCCTCAAGAGCGAAAAAGATACCAGCACATCCCATCACTCCCCATCTCATCCAGTGGTCTTTCTTTCTCCTTGGTGTGATTTCTAGTTCCTCCCCTGTCAAAAAGGAAACAAACTTAATGAGAAAGTAAGTCAAGGCCATATAGTGGAAATTCTTAATCAAGACAAAGTTGATAATTCCCAGTACAAGAGATTCCTTATGGGTCAGACCATCCATCAGTGCCTGACTTGCTAAGATTGGAATCAATAAAAGAATGAAAAATAGGTAGGTTTTGACGACAATCCAAAGCAAGTTCCAAATATAAAACCATGAGTGCTTTCTTGTCTTCTCTAGACTATATCTGACTGCTTCTTTGACTTTCTTCTTCTCAAATAAAAGCTGAGGTAGGGCAAACATGAGACGCACTGAAATGTAAAACAGAAGTAAAGCCAAAATAGTAACCACTATACCTACAAGCCAATACTTGTCTTCCACATAATCAACGATAAAGTCCGGAATCACAATTTTATTGAGATAATAAATCTTTAAAATCTTTCGAATCAATGGAAAAAGCATCATGACATAAAAGAAGATAAAGGCCATTTTGGAAATCGTCACTTGTCTCATGAATAAGAAACTCTGACGAAAGACCTTGCGACTGTACTCCAGCAGAGTTCTCTTTTCATGATAGAGGAGGTGTCGAGCTCCGATAAAGAGAAGCCCTATCTGGTAATAGGCGATTAGTAAATTAACGATTACCAGAACAAATAAAGCAAGACTAACAAAGGGAGAACCCTTTATAATGGCAAAAATATTATTGTAGGAAAGAAAGAGATAACCTGTCTGACGGAGCAACAGTCCAGCAATCCAAGAATTAAGTGGTAACCAGACAAACTCAATCATCATGAATATCAAGAAAAAGAGAAAAAGTATTTTATCTAGATTAAAGTATATCTGCTTAAAACCTAGATTTTTAGGTTTTTCAGGTTTCATAGGCACTCCTAGTCAAATAATTGAGACAAGTCCAAGCCTCCAAAAGGATTGTTCGACAGGCTACTTTCTGTTCCTAACAATTCTCTAGCTTGATCGGACTCTAGAAAGGACTCGTAAACACGCGCCGTCATCCGAGCATCCTCCAAGCTATTATGGGACTGCCCTTGAAATCCAAGAAATGAGGCGACGGTTTGCAATTTGAGATTGGCAATACCATGTAAATCCGAACTCCGACGTTCAAAAGCTTCATCATACAAATCTACCTTGTACTGCTGGCTGTAGTCTAAACCATGCTCTGCTAGAATAGGCAAATCACTTTTAGCAGCATTGTATCCAACCATCGGTAAAGAACCTACAAACTCTTGGAAATCTTTGATGACTTCCTCCACTGGCGGAGCATCTTTTAAGGTCTCAGCCGTAATCCCAGTCAAACCATTAATAAAACTTTTTAAAGGCACACTGGTATGAACATAGGAATCATAGGCATCGATTTCCTGACCATCTCTAAAACGCACTGCCGAAACTTGAATCAAGTGTGTTTGTCCTTCGTGCTGATTAAATTCTAAGTCAAAAGCAATGTAATCTTCTAATCGTTCCATTCTATCCTTCTCCTCTACTGTCTATCTTCTTATTCATTTTGAGTAACTATACTATTCACAAATAAAAGAAGCCATCAGGTTAGCATTTAACCTAAACAGCTCCTTGATTATCCTCCAAATAAACGAGCAAAAAAGCCTTTCTTAGTTGATTGGACTTCTTCTTTTGCTTGGTCCAGCTCTAGCTTAAGATTTTCTTGATCCTTCATGGCTTGAAGAGTCAATTGTTGCTGCTGATCGAGTTGTTTGTCTTTCTCCGCAATCTGACGGTCTTTGATACGCATCTGCTCGTCTTTTTCTGATAACTGACGATCCTTTGCTTTTAATTGTTCATAAAGACGAAGAATTTCTGCGTTCTTCTCATCCACTAGAATCTCCATCAGTTCACGTTGCTTGACATCTTCACTGACAGGCTCATCTTCAAAAATCGTTTTTTTATAGATTTCTTCTAGCTTAATCAAGCCACTTCTGGTAACGACTGTTACCCCTTTGTCATTTTTATCTGTGTCTTCTTCTGGTAATTCTTTGACACGGTTATTGATTGCTTGACGAGATAATCCTAAGACCTCTGCAATCTCACTGACGGTCATTTCAATACTCATAATATCCTCTGAAACGTTTTCTAGCTTTTCTTTACTTAAATCTTATCATAAGCTAGAAAAACTGTCAAATTTTCGCTTAATCTAAGGCCTTCAAAAAGGCTAATAAGACTTGGGCAGAGCGACGTCCAGCTTCGATAATAAACTCATCAAAAGAGATGTTTGCTTCATGGTTGGCATTGTCACTCATAGCACGGATGACTAAGACTGGAAGATTAAGAGCATGCGCTGCCTGAGCAATAGCCGCTCCCTCCATCTCAACAGCTAAAACTTCTGGGAAATGGGACTTAATCGCTTCTATCTTATCATTTCCTGCAACAAAACTATCTCCGGTAGCAATCAAACCAAGATGCCAATTCTGGTCCAATTGAGATAAACTCTCTTGGATTTTGGCAACAAAGGTTTTATCTGATTCGAAATAAAGCGGTTGTTGCGCCATTTGTCCATAAGCATAGCCAAAAGCTGTGACATCCACGTCATGATAAGCCAATTTGTCAGCAATCACAACATCACCAACTGCAATACCCTCTGCTACTGCCCCAGCTGATCCCGTATTAATAAGTGCATCCACCTGGAAATGATCAGCCAAAATCGCCACACTCATAGCAGACATGACCTTGCCAATTCCACTTTCTACAAGAACGACTTCATGCGAGGCAATGGTTCCTGTATGATAGGTATTCCCTAAAACAACTTGCTCTTGGGCATTTTCTAGATGCTGGACCAGATAAGCCAGTTCTTCTGGCATAGCCGCAATAATTCCTATTTTCATTTCATTTCCTTTTCTATTACAAAAGTTTCATTGCTAAAACAAGCAAAATCAAGAGAAAGATGACTGCAAATAAGATTTTATTCAATTTAGAATTGAAGACATTTCTCTTGGTATTTTCAATGCGACGGCTTTTATGAATAGACGGTTCGACCTGAATCTTCAAGGTTTCCTGACTAAAGCCATGCCCCTTAGGATTGGCATAACCGAAACGGGAAGAAGAAGTTGGTAAAATCTTAGTCTCCTCATCATCTAGCAAAGGGGGACCCGAAATTTTTTCGCCTCTATTAGCTCTTTCAATCATTTCATCCGTTAATAAAGGTTTACCCATACTGACCTCCTCTATTTTGTGTGCAATTCCCAATACTGAATAGCCATAATTGTCTTGGCATCACAGATATGACCTGATTGGATTAATTTCTTGGCTTCTTCTAAGCTCACTTCAAGGACTTCCAAGGTTTCATCTTCATCCTGCGAACGCGGATTTTCCACCTTTGTCAAATCGCTTGCTTGGTATAGTTTTAACTTTTCATTACAAAAGCCAATAGCTGAGTAAAAATCGTACAAGAGTTCTAACTTTCCTGTATAGGCTGTTTCTTCCTCTAATTCACGAAGGGCTGCTGCTACAGGGTCTGTATTTTCTCCTACTTCCAATTTTCCGGCTGGAATTTCATAAGAGACAGCCTCGATGGCTTTGCGATACTGCTTGACCAAGATGAGTTTTTGCTCATCCGTTACTGCTAAAACACAGACAGCTCCATTGTGGAAAATCAAATCCCGTTGGGCAGTTCCCTTGCCTTCTGGTAATTCAACCTGATCTTGGACCAGTTTAAATATTGGTCCTTGATAGATTTCTTTTCGGCTAAGTGTTTTTTCTTCAAATTCCATGATAGTCTCCTACTGATTCTTAGGATGATGAGGAAGGCGTGTTGCATATTCGTCTTTATTGACCTGACGACCACGACCAATAGCAATCGCATCCGCTGGAACATCTTTTGTAATAGTTGAACCAGCACCAACAAGAGAATTGTCACCAAGTTCTACTGGCGCAATAATGGTTGAATTTGAACCAACAAAGACATTGTTACCAATAACTGTCTTGTATTTGTTTTTGCCGTCATAGTTGACTGTAATGGTTCCTGCACCAAAGTTAACATGGCTACCCACTTCACAGTTTCCGATATAAGTCAAATGACCAGCCTTGGTATTCTCACCGATTGAAGAACCTTTCACCTCAACAAAGTTACCAATATGGACTTGGGCACCCAGACTTGAACCTGGACGAATGTGGGCATAAGGACCGACTGTCACACCGTCTGCAACACTACTTTCCTCAATCATAGAGTTGGTAATGACAGCTCCTGCTCCGATAGTGCTATCCACTACATAAGTACCGTTTGTCAAAACAGTCTCAGCACCAATTTTCGTTTGCCCCTTCAAGGTAACATTGGCTTCTATTTGAACTTCAGGAGCAATTTCAACATCAATATCAATATAAGTTGCTTCTGGATTGACAAAGCTAACACCATTGACCCTGTGTTGATGATTGATGCGACGGCGCATAACTGACTCAGCTGTCGCAAGAGCCACACGGTCATTTACCCCAAGACTCTCGTCAAAATCTTTTAATGTATAAGCACCAACTTTTTCACCAGCTTCACGGAAAATGCCAATGACATCTGTAATATAGTATTCGCCTTGAGCGTTATTGGTATTGATATTTTTCAAAGCCTCAAATAAACGCTCGTTATCAAAGACGTAAGTTCCAGTGTTAATTTCCTTGATTTGCTTTTCAAAATCTGTAGCATCCTTCTGCTCAACAATTCGCAGAACTTCAGCATTGTCATTACGTACAATTCGTCCATAGCCGAAAGGATTATCCGTTTCAGCGGTCAAGATAGTGGCCACATTTTTATGATTGATGTGGAAATCAATCAAGTTTTTCAAGCTTTCACCTGTGATTAAAGGCGTATCTCCTGCAATGACCAAGGTGTGACCTGACAAACCTTCTAAGATAGGCTCAGTCATCATGACTGCATGACCTGTCCCCAACTGTTCAGATTGAGTTACAAATTCTGTCTGTCCAGCCAAGACCTCCTCAACCAATTCCGCCTTGTGTCCTACAACTGTGACTGTCTTTTCAGGTTGGATAGCCCCCACACTACGGAAAACATGTTCCAGCATAGAAATACCCGCAACCTTGTGCAAAACTTTTGGCAAATCAGATTTCATACGAGTCCCTTTACCCGCTGCTAAAATAATGGCATAATTTGACATAATCTTCTCTTTTCTCTAGAAATTCCCTTTTATTATACCATATTTCAAATCATTCCGCGCTCTTGAATGAAAAAATGCTCTAAAGTCCTTTCTTAACCCATTTTTTGAGTATTTTTTTTGATTTTTTTTCATTTTTAAGGTAAAATTATGAGATATGAGAAAGAAAATTAATCCGCTTATTTTATTTGGTTTTTTTGGGATTATGATTTTCATTTTAATCCTGAATCGCCCTCGCTTTGAGGACCATCCTGTAAAAACAAAGTCAAATATCGCACAAGTAGAGACACAAGCGCTACATAATATAGATAAACCAGTAATTGATGTTTCTGGTTGGCAGCGTCCTGAGGAAATCAATTACGATGCTCTCTCCCAAAACATTTCTGGAGCCATCGTTCGTGTTCACAGCGGAGCTCAGTCTTCAAAAGAAAGCGATGCTTCCTTTGTTAATGGTGTAGATAAGGCCTTTAAAACCCATATCACCGAGTTTCAAAAACGAAATGTCCCAGTTGGGGTCTATGCCTATGTAGCTGGAAAAAGTGTCCAAGAAATGGAAAAGGCTGCTGAAGTATTTTATAACGCCTCTTCACCATACAGCCCTAGTTACTATTGGCTAGATGTGGAAGAAAAAACCATGCCCAATATGAACGAAGGTGTTGAAGCCTTTCGAGCAAAGCTAGAATCACTTGGTGCTAAAAATATCGGAATCTACATTGGTGTATATTTCATGGAAGAACACAGTATTGATACAGGCAAGTTTACGTCTGTTTGGATTCCTTCCTATGGATCAAATACTGGATTTTTCGAAAGCAAACCTAATACGGACTTAGATTACGATATCCACCAGTACACTTCTAAAGGAAAAATTGCTGGCTTTGACCATGATTTGGACATCAACGTCATTTCTTCCTTAAAAAACAAAGAAGAAACCTTTAGAAAACTCTTTTTAAAACCTTAAAAGCATTTGTTTATCATTTGCTTTTTCTTTTTGTGTTTGATTGTGATACAATATAGTAAGGATTTTTGAAATAGAAATAGTTGGAGGAAATATATGCTCTCATGGTTAGCACGCATTATTAAAGGGATTGTCATTGCTCTGGGATTTATTCTACCAGGAATTTCGGGAGGGGTTCTAGCAGCAATCTTGGGAATTTATGAACGGATGATTGGCTTTCTGGCCCATCCCTTTAAAGACTTTAAAGAAAATGTTTTGTACTTTATTCCGGTTGCGATTGGTATGCTTCTGGGAATCGGCTTATTTTCCTACCCGATTGAATACCTGCTTGAAAATTATCAGGTCTTTGTCTTATGGAGCTTTGCGGGTGCCATCATTGGTACAGTTCCTAGCCTCCTCAAAGAATCAACTCGAGAATCTGACCGAGACAAGATTGATTTAGCTTGGTTCTGGACAACCTTTATCATTTCTGGATTAGGACTCTATGCCTTAAATTTTGTCGTTGGAACCTTGAGCGCCAGCTTTCTTAATTTCGTCCTAGCTGGTGCACTGCTGGCTCTTGGCGTATTAGTTCCTGGCCTCAGTCCATCAAATCTACTTTTAATTTTGGGTCTCTATGCTCCTATGTTGACTGGTTTTAAAACCTTTGACCTCATGGGAACCTTCTTCCCTATTGGAATTGGCGCAGGTGCAACTCTTATCATTTTTTCAAAGTTGATGGATTATGCCCTAAATAACTTCCACTCACGCGTCTATCATTTCATCATCGGTATCGTCCTTTCAAGTACCCTTTTGATCTTGATTCCAAATTCAGGAAACGCTGAAAGTATCCAGTACACAGGACTTTCACTTGTTGGATATGTCATCATCGCCTTCTTCTTTGCACTGGGAATCTGGCTTGGTATTTGGATGAGCCAATTGGAGGATAAGTATAAATAATGGCAAAAAAAGTTAAAATCAAAAAAACATTGGTGGAACAAATCCTATCTAAAGCAGGTATCCCACATCAGGGGATTCAAATCAATGCCCTAGAAGGAGAGCTTCCTCAAGGTTATGAACGAGATCAGATTTTCAAAACTTTGGCGCTTTTGGGAGATAAAACAGGACCGATTATCGGAATTGTGCCTATCACTAAACACTTGTCTGAAAAGAAACTAGCCAAAATTTCTGGCAATAAAAAAGTGAGCATGATTCCACAAAAAGACTTGGAAAAAACAACTGGTTATATTCATGGAGCCAATAATCCCGTCGGAATTCGTCAGAAACACAATTACCCCATTTTTATCGATAAGATTGCTCTAGACTTGGATCAAATGATTGTCTCTGCTGGGGAAGTTGGTCACAGCATTATCGTCGCTCCACAAGAATTGGCCAGCTTTGTAAAGGCCGACTTTGCAGATATCTTGGAGGACAAGTAATGAAACTCTACTTTGTCCGCCACGGTCGTACCCTCTGGAACCAAGAAGGACGCTTTCAAGGTGCTAGTGGAGATTCTCCCCTTCTTCCTGAATCTATTGACACTCTAAAACGACTTGGCCAGTATCTCAAGGATATTCCTTTCGATCAGATTTATTCAAGTGATTTACCTCGAGCGGTCAAATCTGCTGAGATTATCCAAAGTCAACTCCAGACCCCCTGTCTTTTAGAACGTGTTCCTAATCTCCGTGAATGGCAGCTGGGGAAGTTGGAAGGTTTAAAAATTGCAACCTTGGAAGCTATTTACCCGCAACAAATCAAAGCTTTCCGATCTAATCTTGCCAAGTTTGACACTCAAATGTTCGGTGCCGAATCCCTCTATAGCACCACGCAACGGACCATCAAATTTATCAAATCATTAAAAGATAGTCCGGCTGAGCATATTCTAATTGTTGGTCACGGTGCCAATCTTACTGCCAGTCTTCGTACTCTTCTAGGTTATAAAGAACCTCTTCTTCGTAAAGATGGCGGTCTAGCAAATGCCAGCCTGACAATTCTAGAAACCCATGATTTTGAAACATTCACTCTCTATACTTGGAATGATACTTCCTATCAATAACAGAACTTGATTTTATACTCAATGAAAATCAAAGAGCAAACTAGGAAACTAGCCGCAGGCTGCTCAAAATACAGTTTTGAGGTTGTAGATAAGACTGACGAAGTCAGTGACCATATCTACGGCAAGGCGACGTTGACGTGGTTTGAAGAGATTTTCGAAGAGTGTTAGCGTCAAGTTCTGGTAACTTCTAAAACTAAGTTCCAGTTTCCCACAACCTAGCCTTTAGTATGAGAAAAACGCGTGACATCAGTGGAAATCAGTCTTAGACTAACTTCCACTGGTTTTCTTTTTCTTGATATATAAGGGTTCAAAAGCGAAAAGA
>NZ_JUUO01000097.1 GCF_001074975.1 Streptococcus pseudopneumoniae
CCTCTACTTCTGCGACCCTAGCCGTCCTGACCAGAAGGGGCGGATTGAGAAGAACCATACGGTTTTGCGAGCTATTCTTCCCAAGGGTACTTCCTTTGACCAGCTGACTCAGAAAGACGTCAATCTAGTCATTTCCCATGTCAATTCCTTGAAACGAGAAGAGTTTCAAGGAAAATCTGCTTACGACGTCTTCACCTTCACATTTGGCGAGGACATCGCTGCTCTTCTGGGTTGCCAATTTGTCAAACCAGAAGACACACACTTATCACCTGATTTATTGAAATAAAGGGAATTTTCCCCTCTAATTACACATCTTATGACCATCGAAAAGTCTCACACTAAACGCTAGCAACTGGAATTTACTCTAAGACGACTCTGTTTTAGGGCTATTTGTCGTGCACTTTTTTCTGAGT
>NZ_JUUO01000098.1 GCF_001074975.1 Streptococcus pseudopneumoniae
TATCCAGATGACTATATTTTACTGGTCATGGATAATGCTATATGGCATAAATCAAGTACCTTAAAGATTCCGACTAATATTGGTTTTACCTTTATTCCTCCGTATACACCAGAGATGAACCCCATTGAACAAGTGTGGAAAGAGATTCGTAAACGTGGATTTAAGAATAAAGCCTTTCGAACTTTGGAAGATGTCATACAAGCACTGGAGAAGGAGGTGATAAAGTCCATCGTTAATCGGCGATGGACTAGAATGCTTTTTGAAAGTAGATGAGTATAAATTTTAAACGATTAAAGTTCTAAAAAGACCTCCTTAAAACTTTTGGGTAAATCCTATTAGACTATAATATTTTTATATAGGTATCATGGATCTGATTTTATAGTAGACTTCCTGCGAAACAAAATATGATACAATAAAACTATGAATTATGAAGCAAGTAAACAATTAACAGATGTACGATTTAAGCGCCTTGTTGGTGTTCATCGCACTACTTTTGAAGAGATGTTAGCTGTGTTAAAGATAGCTTATCAACGTAAACACACAAAAGGGGGACGAACCCCTAAGTTAAGCCTAGAAGACCTCCTCATGGCTACTCTTCAATACATGCGAGAATACCGTACTTATGAACAAATTGCGGCTGATTTTGGCATTCACGAAAGCAACTTAATCCGTCGGAGTCAATGGGGTGAATCAACTCTTATTCAAAGTGGTTTTACGATTTCAAAAACTCATCTTAGTGCTGAGGATACGGTGATTGTGGATGCAACAGAGGTAAAAATAAATCGTCCTAAAAAAATCAACTAGCTAATTACTCTGGTAAAAAGAAATATCATGCTATGAAGGCTCAAGCGATTGTCACAAGCCAAGGGAAAATTGTTTCTTTGGATATCGCTGTGAACTATTACCACGATATGAAATTGTTCAAAATGAATCGCAGAAATATCGGACAAGCTGGTAAAATCTTGGCTGACAGTGGTTATCAAGGACTCATGAAGATGTATTCACAAGCGCAAACTCCTAGGAAATCAAGCAAACTTAAGCCACTAACTCTTGAAGATAAAGCCTATAACCATGCGCTATCTAAAGAGAGAATCAAGGTTGAGAATATTTTTTCCAAAGTAAAAACGTTTAAAATATTTTCAACAATCTATCGAAATCGACGCAAACGGTTTGAATTACGAATGAATTTAATTGCTGGTATTATCAATCGTGAACTAGGATTTTAGTTTCGCAGGAAGTCTAGTAAAAAAAATTCAAATCAGAATCCTTCTTAGAAAACGCCGTTTTAAGTGCTATCATTGCTCAAAAATGGAAGGATATGAAACTTTTCTAGCCAAGAAAAATGTCTCGCCTCTAATAACACGAGATAGATTATTAATTACATAACAAAAAAAAAGAGGTCTAAACCTCTTAATTAAATTACTCCGCCAGTAGGACTCGAACCTACGACATCATGATTAACAGTCATGCGCTACTACCAACT
>NZ_JUUO01000099.1 GCF_001074975.1 Streptococcus pseudopneumoniae
AAATCAGTACTATATGCCATAGCTTTATTATAACACGTATTTTATAAACTAAGCGACTATAATGACATCCATAATTTGGATATTAGGGTCTTTAATGTCTAGTAATTTTGTGATAAAATGTAATTGTTCCATATGAATCTTTCTAATGAGTTGTTTTGTCGCTTTTCATTATAGATTTTATGGGACTTTTTTCTACAACAAAATAGGCTCCATAATATCCATAGGGGATTTACCCACTACAAATATTATAGAGCCACAATTCTATTTTTTTATATTATTTTTGGTATAATAATAGTTATTCAAATTTTATTTAGATTATGAAAGTGTAGGGAAGTATGTCTCGTTCTATCGATTTATTAAAACATCGGTATTTGAAAAATATTAAAGAAAATCCTGAATTGTTTGTCGGGATTGAGCTGGAATTTCCTGTTGTAAACTTGGAAGGGGATGCTACAGATGTTGAAGTTATCAAGTACTTATTCCGATATTTAGTTTCTTCTTTTGATTTTACTGTCGAAAAGGTTGATGATTTTGGGAATCCTATCCAGTTAGTGGATCCAGTAAGTCAGGATGCTATTTTATTTGAAGTTTCCTATACTACGATTGAGTTTGCATTTGCCAAGGCTGAAACAATACAAGCTGTTGAGGAACGTTTTAGTATTTATATGGAAGCTATCCAGAAGAAGTTAGCTGAATCAAACCATGCTATTGTTGGCTATGGTATTCATCCCAACTGGGATAAAAATGAGAATAGTCCAGTTGCTTACTCACGGTATCGCATGTTGATGGACTATTTGAATTTGAGTAGAAATGTGACTGAATCAGACTTACATCAATTCCCTGACTATGGAGCTTTTATCTGTGGGAGTCAGGTTCAGCTGGATGTTTCAAAGTCTAACTACTTACGGGTGATTAATGTTTTTACTCAAATTGAAGCAGCTAAGGCTTATTTATTTGCAAACTCTGAGTTTTCTGGTGCAGATTGGGATACGAAAATTTCAAGGGATATTTTCTGGGAAGAATCGATGCATGGTATCTATCCAGAGAATGTTGGGATCAATGCTAGACTCTTTAAAGATGAAGACAATTTTTTTGATTATCTAGATCATTCTGCAATTTTTACTGCGGAACGTGATGGGCAAACCTACTATTTTTATCCAATTCAGGCAAGAGACTATCTGGGGACACCTGAAATCCAAGCATTTGATCTTAATGGGGATGAGGTTCTTATTTACCCTCAAGAGAAAGACTTTGAAACTCATCGTAGTTACCAGTACCAGGACTTAACGACTCGGGGAACAGTTGAGTTTCGTAGTGTGTGTACTCAGCCTCTAGATCAAACCTTCGCTTCTGCCGCCTTTCACTTGGGATTGTTGGTTAATTTAGATAAGTTAGTAGTTTACTTAGAAACAGCACCTTTCTTTAAGAAATTTGGTTGTGATTATAAGTTTTTAAGACGGCAATTTTCTAAGAAAAAGCTTACAGATGAGGAAGAAACTGCGATTATTGAATTTTCCAAAGACTTACTCCTGCTAGCTGAGGAAGGACTGAAGATGAGAAATAAGCAAGAAACAATCTATTTACAGTCTTTGAAAGAAGAATTGGGCCTATAATTTCTCTTATAAAGGGAGAATTTTCTGAAAAATCATGATATAATGGAAGAGACTATAGATAAAGGATAGAGAGTAATGACATTAGTTTATCAATCAACGCGTGATGCCAACAATACAGTAACTGCCAGCCAAGCAATTTTGCAAGGTTTGGCGACGGACGGTGGTTTATTTACACCGCTTACTTATCCAAAGGTAGATTTGGATTTTGACAAATTGAAAGTTGCTTCTTATCAGGAAGTTGCTAAGTTAGTTTTGTCAGCATTTTTAGATGACTTTACTGCTGAGGAGTTGGACTACTGTATCAATAATGCCTACGATAGCAAATTTGATACTCCTGTTATCGCGCCATTAGTGAAATTAGACGGACAATATAACTTGGAACTTTTCCATGGTTCAACAATTGCTTTTAAGGATATGGCCTTGTCTATCTTGCCATACTTTATGACAACAGCTGCTAAGAAACATGGTTTGGAGAACAAGATTGTCATCTTGACAGCGACATCTGGTGATACTGGGAAAGCTGCTATGGCAGGCTTTGCGGATGTTCCTGGCACTGAGATTATCGTCTTTTATCCAAAGGATGGTGTCAGTAAGGTACAAGAGTTGCAAATGACTACTCAGACTGGTGACAACACTCATGTTATCGCTATAGACGGTAACTTTGACGATGCGCAAACAAATGTGAAGCACATGTTTAATGACGTGACCCTTCGTGAAAAATTAGCCGCCAACAAGCTGCAATTTTCATCTGCTAACTCTATGAACATTGGTCGTTTGGTGCCACAAATTGTTTATTATGTTTATGCCTATGCTCAGTTGGTTAAGACTGGTGAGATTGTGGCTGGTGATAAGGTCAACTTCACAGTGCCGACTGGAAACTTTGGAAATATCTTGGCTGCCTTCTATGCCAAACAAATCGGTCTCCCAGTTGGCAAATTGATTTGTGCTTCAAATGACAATAATGTCTTGACAGACTTCTTCAAGACACGTGTTTACGACAAGAAGCGTGAGTTTAAGATAACAACTAGCCCATCTATGGATATTTTGGTATCTTCAAACTTGGAGCGCTTGATTTTCCATCTTTTGGGGAATGATGCGGTTAAGACAGCTGAACTCATGAATGCTTTGAATAACCAAGGTCAGTATGAATTGACAGATTTTGATGAAGAGATTCTTGACCTTTTTGCAGCTGAATATGCGACTGAGGAAGAAACGGCAGCAGAAATCAAGCGTGTTTATGAGTCAGATTCTTATATCGAGGATCCACATACAGCGGTTGCCTCAGCAGTTTATAAAAAGTACCAAGTGGCTACTGGCGATGCGACTAAGACAGTAATTGCATCAACAGCTAGTCCATACAAGTTCCCAGTGGTTGCAGTAGAAGCTGTAACAGGGAAAGTTGGCTTGACTGACTTTGAAGCCTTGGCTCAATTACATGAAATCTCAGGAGTGGCTGTGCCACCGGCAGTTGATGGACTTGAAACAGCTCCAGTTCGTCACAAGACAACAGTGGCAGCTGCTGATATGAAAGCAGCGGTTGAGGCTTATCTAGGACTTTAAGACAGAGGGAGTAAACTCGGTTGGGAAACCAACTGAGTTTCTTTTCATCAGGAGGAAGGATTGTTTAAGAAAAATAAAGACATTCTGAATATTGCCTTGCCAGCTATGGGTGAAAACTTTTTGCAGATGCTCATGGGGATGGTGGACAGTTATTTGGTTGCTCATTTAGGATTGATAGCCATTTCAGGCGTATCAGTAGCAGGTAATATTATCACCATTTATCAGGCGATTTTCATCGCTCTGGGAGCTGCTATTTCCAGTGTTATTTCAAAAAGTTTAGGGCAGAAGAATCAGTCTAAGTTAGCCTATCATGTGACTGAGGCCTTGAAGATTACATTATTATTAAGTTTCCTTTTAGGAGCTTTATCCATCTTCGCTGGGCAAGAGATGATAGGACTTTTGGGGACGGAGAGAGATGTGGCTGAGAGTGGTGGACTCTACCTATCTTTGGTAGGCGGATCGATTGTTCTCTTGGGCTTAATGACTAGTTTGGGTGCCTTGATTCGTGCAACGCATAATCCACGTTTGCCTCTCTATGTGAATCTTTTCTCCAATGCCTTGAATATTCTTTTTTCAAGTCTAGCTATTTTTGTCCTCGATATGGGGATAGCTGGTGTTGCTTGGGGGACTATTCTGTCTCGTTTGGTTGGTCTTGTGATTTTATGGTCGCAATTAAAGTTGCCTTTTGAGAAACTGACTTTTACCTTAGATAAGGAACTATTGACCTTGGCTTTTCCAGCAGCTGGGGAGCGGCTTATGATGCGGGCTGGGGATGTCGTTATTATTGCCTTGGTCGTTTCTTTTGGAACGGAGGCAGTGGCTGGAAATGCAATCGGAGAAGTCTTGACCCAGTTTAACTATATGCCTGCCTTTGGTGTCGCTACGGCAACGGTCATGCTGGTGGCCCGAGCAGTTGGAGAGGATAATTGGAAAAGAGTAGCTAGTTTGAGCAAGCAAACCTTTTGGCTTTCTCTACTTCTCATGTTACCCTTGATACTTATCATCTATTCCTTAGGGATACCACTGACTCATCTCTATACGACTGATCCTGTTGCGGTTGAAGCTAGTGTTTTGGTGGCACTTTTTTCACTACTTGGTACTCCTATGACGATAGGAACAGTCATCTATACAGCAGTCTGGCAGGGTTTGGGCAATGCCCGGCTTCCCTTTTATGCGACAAGTATAGGAATGTGGTGTATCCGCATTGGAACAGGATATCTGATGGGGATTGTGCTTGGTTGGGGCTTGCCTGGTATTTGGGCCGGAACTCTTTTGGATAATGGTTTTCGTTGGTTATTTCTACGTTACCGTTACCAGCGCTATATGAGCTTGAAAGGATAGGAAATGCAAAAAACAGCTTTTATTTGGGATTTAGACGGGACTTTATTGGACTCTTATGAAGCGATTTTATCAGGGATTGAGGAGACTTTTGGTCAGTTTGCTATTCCTTATGATAAGGAGAAGGTGAGAGAGTTTATTCTCAAGTATTCTGTTCAGGATTTGCTTGTGCAGGTGGCGGAAGAGAGAAAACTGGATGTGGAAGTGCTAAATCAGGTGCGTGCACAGAGTCTGGCTGAGAAGAATGTTCAGGTAGTTTTGATGCCAGGTGCGCGTGAGATGCTAGCTTGGGCAGACCAAGCAGGAATTCAGCAGTTTGTCTATACTCATAAGGGGGACAATGCTTTTACCATTCTCAGAGACTTGGGTTTGGAATCCTATTTTACAGAGATTCTAACAAGTCAGAGTGGTTTTGAACGGAAGCCAAGTCCAGAAGCGGCTACCTATCTGATAGATAAGTATCAGTTGGATCCTGAGAAAACCTATTATATAGGGGATCGGACTCTGGATGTGGAATTTGCCCAGAATAGTGGTATTCAGAGCATCAATTTTTTAGAGTAGACTTATGAAGGGAATTACAGAATTCAAGCACTAGCAGATATTCCTTATATTTTTGAAGGAAAGTGACGATAAGATTGTGTCAGTTTTGTGACAGAGACCTAACAAACTATTTCAAGTAATCGAGTTTGTTACAAGGAATGGACAGTTCTGTTAAATAGGCCCGAGAGGGCTTTTTTTCTGCATTTTTTGTGTTATCATAGACAGGTACTCATTTGAAAGGAATTTGAAAGAATGAAGAAAAGAATATTATTAGCCTCAACAGTAGCCTTGTCATTTGCCCCAGTATTGGCAACTCAAGCAGAAGAAGTTCTTTGGACTGCACGTAGTGTTGAGCAAATCCAAAACGATTTGACTAAAACGGATAACAAAACAAGTTATACCGTTCAGTATGGTGATACCTTGAGCACAATTGCAGAAGCCTTGGGTGTAGATGTCACAGTTCTTGCGAATTTAAATAAAATCACGGATATGGACTTGATTTTCCCAGAAACTGTTTTGACAACGACTGTCAATGAAGCAGAAGAAGTAACGGAAGTTGAAATCCAAACACCTCAAGCGGCTTCTAGTGAAGAAGTGACAACTGCGACAGCAGATTTGACAACCAATCAAGTGACGGTTGATGACCAAACTGTTCAGGTTGCAGACCTTTCTCAACCGATTGCAGAAGATCCAAAAGCGGTAGAAACTACAAGAACAAAAGAAGTGGCATCAAGTTCAGAAGTTGCAGAGACAGTTATTACTGCAGAAGAAGTGGCACCATCTACAAATACTTCAACGTCAGCGGAGCAAACAACCGAAACAAGCAGTGCAGTTGCAGAAGCAGTTTCTCAGGCAACGATTCCAACTGAGAAGCAGGAAACACAAGCAAGCCCTCAGGCTGAGTCAACAGTGGAAGAAACTACAACTCCAGCAGAAGAAACAGCAATCGAAGCAACTGCAACAAGTTCAGAAGAAGCAAAAGAAGTTACACCAACAGTTTCTACTTATCAACCAGAAGAGACGAAAATGGTTTCAACAACTTACGCTGCACCAGCTGCGCCCGATTATGCTGGACTGGCAGTAGCGAAATCTGAAAATGCAGGTCTCCAACCACAAACAGCTGCCTTTAAAGAAGAAATTGCTAACTTGTTTGGCATCACATCCTTTAGTGGTTACCGTCCAGGAGACAGTGGAGATCACGGAAAAGGTTTGGCTATCGACTTTATGGTACCAGAAAGCTCAGAACTAGGGGATAAGATTGCGGAATACGCTATTCAAAACATGGTCAGCCGTGGAATTAGTTATATCATCTGGAAACAACGATTCTATGCTCCATTCGATAGCAAATATGGGCCAGCTAATACTTGGAACCCAATGCCAGACCGTGGTAGCGTAACAGAAAACCACTATGACCATGTTCATGTTTCAATGAATGGATAAACCCGACTTTGTAATATCATTTTGACGAATGAGATCTAGCTTTCATGATAGGAAGTAAGTCTCGTTCGTTTTTTCTTTTTCATACTCTTCAAAAATCTCTTCAAACCACGTCAGTTTATGGCTCTTTGTCAACTGTAGTGGGTTGAAGAAAAGCTAAGCTCGAGAAAGGACAAATTTCGTCCTTTCTTTTTTGATATTCAGAGCGATAAAAATCCGTTTTTTGAAGTTTTCAAAGTTCCGAAAACCAAAGGCATTGCGTTTGATAAGTTTGATGAGATTATTGGTTGCTTCTAATTTGGCATTAGAATAGGGTAACTGAAGGGCATTGACGATTTTCTCTTTGTCCTTTAGAAATGTTTTAAAGACAGTCTTAAAAAGAGGATGAACTTTCTTTAGATTTTCCTCAATGAGTCCGAAAAATTTCTCCGGTTCCTTATTCTGAAAGTGAAAAAGCAAGAGTTGATAGAGATGATAGTGGTGTTTCAAGTCTTCTGAATAGCTCAAAAGCTTGTCTATAATCTCTTTATTGGTTAAGTGCATGCG
>NZ_JUUO01000100.1:0-5983 GCF_001074975.1 Streptococcus pseudopneumoniae
CCGTACTCAAGTACAGCCTGCGGCTAGCTTCCTAGTTTGCTCTTTGATTTTCATTGAGTATCAGTTTATTTTATCATATTTTTTCTTTAATTTAAAATGAAGTAGGATAGGGAAAAAAATGCCAGAAAAATGGTATAATAGAAAGGAACGTGTTTGGACAGAGAGGAGACAGCAGATGAACTTTCAACAATTATCCAACCTGCAATATTGGACTAGCTTGTTTTCTAGTCCTTGGAGTATTGCCATCAATCTGTTTGATATTTTGATTGTGGCCTATATTTTATATCGTTTTACAAAAGCGATAGCTGGTACCAAGATTATGATTTTGGTGCGAGGGGTCTTGATTTTTGTATTAGCCCAGGTTGTGGCCAATATCCTTGGCTTGACAACGATTTCTTGGTTGATTAATCAGATTATCACTTATGGAGTTATTGCTGCGGTTGTTATCTTCTCTCCAGAGATTCGGACTGGTTTGGAACGTTTGGGCAGGGCGACAGATTTCTTTTCTACTACTCAAATTAGTGCAGAAGAGCAAATGATTCGAGCCTTTGTTAAGTCGGTTGAATATATGAGTCCTCGTAAGATTGGTGCCCTGGTTGCCATTCAACGAGTTCGGACCTTGCAAGAATATATTGCGACAGGGATTCCCTTGGATGCCAATATTTCAGCTGAACTCCTCATTAATATCTTTATCCCCAATACTCCGCTACACGATGGTGCTGTGATTATCAGAGAAAACCGAATTGCAGTGACTTCGGCCTATTTGCCCTTGACAGAAAGTACAGGGATTTCCAAGGAATTTGGGACCAGACACCGGGCAGCTATCGGTTTATCAGAAGTGTCCGATGCCTTGACCTTCATCGTCTCAGAGGAAACAGGCGGTATTTCTATTACTTACAATGGGGTTTTCAAGCATGATTTGACGATTGAAGAATTTGAAGCAGAGCTACGAACAATTCTTTTGCCAGCTGTTGAGGAAAAAGCCAGTTTCAAGGACCGTTTGCTAGGAGGTTGGAAATATGAGAAAAAATAGTCTATATATCATTTCATCTCTCTTTTTTGCTTGTGTCTTATTCATCTATGCAACGTCGACCAACTTTCAAAATAGCAATACCGCAAGGCAGGTCAAATCAGAAACCTACACCAATACGATAACGAACGTTCCTATCGATATTCACTATGATGATGACCAGTATTTCATTAGCGGGTTTGCATCAGAAGTTTCAGTTGTGCTGACAGGTGCTAATCGTGTGACCTTGGCCAGCGAAATGCAGGAGAGCACTCGTAAGTTTAAGGTCACAGCGGATTTGACGGATGTCAGTGTTGGAACGATTGAAGTTCCCTTGAATATTGAAAATCTTCCAAGTGGAATGACTGCTGTGGCAACGCCTCAAAAGATTACAGTGAAAGTTGGGAAGAAGGTTAAGCGAGATGGGATGATTGTTGTGCCACAAGTTGACCAAAGCCAGATTGATCCCAAGTTGCAAATTGATAGTGTAACCGTGTCAAATGAAAGGGTTTCTGTCACAACTGACCAAGAAACATTAGCTAAGATTGACAAAGTTATTGCGCTTTTACCAACCAGCGAACGTATAACAGGTAATTACAGTGGTTCAGTACCTTTGCAGGCAATCGATCGCAATGGTGTTGTCTTACCGGCAGTTATCACTCCGTTCGATACAACAATGAAGGTGACGACAAAACCAGTAGCACCAAGTTCAAGCACATCCAATTCAACTACAAGCAGTTCGTTAGAGACATCTTCGTCAACGAAAGCAACTAGTTCAAAAACGAATTAAAAATAGGAAAAGGATTTTATAAAAATGGGTAAATATTTTGGGACTGATGGAGTCCGTGGAGAAGCTAACGTAGAATTAACGCCAGAATTGGCCTTTAAACTAGGACGTTTTGGAGGCTATGTTCTTAGCCAACATGAAACGGAAGCACCGAAAGTTTTTGTAGGACGTGATACACGTATTTCTGGGGAAATGCTAGAATCTGCCTTGGTAGCTGGTCTTCTTTCAGTTGGTATTCACGTATACAAACTAGGTGTTTTGGCAACACCAGCAGTAGCTTACTTGGTAAAAACTGAAGGAGCAAGTGCTGGTGTCATGATTTCTGCTAGCCACAATCCAGCCCTTGATAACGGAATTAAGTTCTTTGGCGGTGATGGCTTCAAACTAGATGACGAAAAAGAAGCAGAAATTGAAGCCTTGCTAGACGCTGCGGAAGATACTCTTCCTCGTCCAAGTGCAGAAGGCTTGGGAACCTTGGTAGATTATCCAGAAGGCTTGCGTAAGTATGAAGGCTATCTTGTTTCAACTGGAACTCCTCTTGAGGGAATGAAGGTTGCCTTGGACACAGCAAACGGTGCGGCGTCTACAAGTGCCCGTCAAATCTTTGCAGACCTTGGCGCTCAATTAACTGTTATCGGGGAAACACCAGATGGTCTTAACATCAACCTTAATGTTGGTTCAACTCACCCAGAAGCTCTTCAAGATGTGGTCAAAGAAAGCGGCTCAGCTATTGGTTTGGCCTTTGACGGAGACAGTGACCGTTTGATTGCTGTTGATGAAAATGGCGACATCGTTGATGGTGACAAGATTATGTACATCATCGGGAAATACCTTTCTGAAAAAGGACAATTGGCCCAAAATACAATCGTGACAACTGTTATGTCCAACCTTGGTTTCCACAAGGCCTTGGACCGTGAGGGCATTAACAAGGCAGTCACTGCAGTTGGCGACCGCTATGTTGTGGAAGAAATGAGAAAATCAGGCTACAACCTCGGTGGTGAACAGTCTGGTCACGTCATCTTGATGGACTACAATACAACGGGTGATGGTCAATTATCAGCTGTCCAATTGACAAAAATCATGAAGGAAACTGGTAAGAGCTTGTCAGAGTTGGCTGCAGAAGTAACTATCTATCCACAAAAATTAGTCAATATCCGAGTGGAAAATGCCATGAAGGAAAAGGCTATGGAAGTTCCAGCTATCAAGGCTATCATCGAGAAGATGGAAGAAGAAATGGCAGGGAATGGGCGTATTCTTGTTCGCCCAAGTGGAACAGAGCCCCTTTTGCGTGTTATGGCAGAAGCTCCTACAACAGAAGAAGTGGACTACTATGTTGATACTATCGCAGACGTAGTTCGAGCTGAAATCGGGATTGACTAAATCCTAGAAAACTAGATGAAAATAAAAAATTATGGTACAATAGCTTATAATATTGTAGCCAAGGGAGAAAGACATGAATCTTAAACGTGAACAAGAATTTGTTAGTCAGTATCATTTTGATGCGCGTAATTTTGAATGGGAAAATGAAAATGGAGCTCCTGAAACTAAGGTGGATGTGAACTTCCAATTACTCCAACATGACCAAGAAAATCAAGTGACATCTTTAGTGGTTGTCTTAAGTTTTATGATTGTCTTTGACAAATTTGTTATCAGTGGAACGATTTCCCAAGTTAACCATGTGGAAGGTCGTATTGTAAATGAACCAAGTGAGTTTAATCAAGAGGAAGTTGAAACTTTGGCCCGTCCATGTTTGAACATGCTTAACCGTTTGACTTACGAAGTAACTGAAATTGCATTAGACTTACCAGGAATCAATTTGGAGTTCTAATATGAAATTAGCTGTTATCACAGATTCCTCTGCCTATCTCAGTGCAGAGACCTTACAAAGAGAAGATTTATTTGTCTTGGATATTCCTGTCAATATTGATGGTGAGGAGTATGTCGAAGGTATCAATCTGACTGCTGAGGAGTTTTACCAAAAAATGGCTCAGGCTTCTGAATTGCCTAAGACCAGTCAACCAAGTATTGCAAAGTTAGATGAGATTCTAACTTCGCTCAAAGAACAAGGCTATACACATGTTTTGGGGCTTTTCCTATCTTCTGGAATTTCAGGTTTTTACCAAAATATCCAGTATATGGTCGATGACTATGAGGGCTTAACCATTGGCTTCCCAGACACTTTGATTACAAGTGCTCCTCTGGGTATCATGGTTGAAAGTGTCTTTAACTGGCGAGACCAGGGTGATGACTTTGCCATTATTCAGGATAAGCTAGCTATTCAAATTAGTCACACATCTGCTTTCATCATGGTGGATGACTTGGACCACTTGGTTAAAGGTGGACGCCTTTCAAATGGAGCTGCTATTTTGGGCAATCTGCTAAGCATTAAGCCAATCCTCTATTTCAATGACCAAGGTGTGATTGAAGTGTACGAAAAAGTTCGTACTGAAAAGAAGGCAACCAAGCGCTTAATTGAAATTATCAAGGAAACAACGGCTTCAGGCCAATATAGGGTCATTGTCATTCATGGGAATGCTCCTGAAAAGGCTGAGGAATTGCGTCAGCACTTGCTAGATTCTGGAGTGGGGACGGATATTTCACTTGCTACATTTGGTAGTGTGATTGGGACACACCTAGGAGCAGGAAGTATTGCTTTGGGTTATATTCCAGTGATTTAGTTGGCGCTTCTAGCTAGTTAAGACATTTTGTATTATAGCAACTGAACACGCCTGGAACCCTGTTTGAAAAAGATAGTTCTTCCAAGGAGTATCTACTCCTTGATCAGAACTCCTATTTCCACTTTGGGTTCTTACGGGCTTTGTATCTTAGAAATTGAACACGGACTATCTGCCTCTTGAAAAAAATGCCTGTCTTGCCTTTCATGGAAAGTCAGTGCTATTCCCTATTTTTCATGGGTAGCTAACGTTCTCTGTATCTTAGACAGGAGTAGAGATGAGTATTCGAGTGATTATTGCTGGCTTTAAGGGAAGAATGGGACAAGCTGCTTGTCAGATGGTTTTGTCTGATCCAGACTTGGACTTGGTAGCAGTTTTGGATCCTTTTGAGTCTGAATCAGAATGGCAGGGAATTCCTGTCTTTAATGATAAGGCTGATTTAGCAGGCTTTAAAGCGGATGTCTGGGTAGATTTTACAACTCCAGCTGTTGCCTATGAAAATACACGCTTTGCTCTTGAAAATGGCTTTGCTCCAGTAGTTGGAACGACAGGATTTACTAGTGAAGAAATTGCAGAGCTAAAAGTATTTTCCCGTTCCCAAGATTTGGGTGGCTTGATTGCCCCTAACTTTGCCTTGGGTGCTGTATTGCTCATGCAATTTGCGACGCAGGCTGCCAAATATTTCCCAAATGTGGAGATTATCGAGCTCCATCATGACAAGAAAAAAGATGCTCCGAGTGGAACGGCTATTAAAACAGCTGAGTTGATGGCCGAGGTTCGGGAGTCTATTCAGCAAGGTGCGCCTGATGAGGAAGAATTGATTGCAGGTGCCCGTGGTGCTGACTTTGATGGCATGCGTATTCATTCAGTTCGTTTGCCAGGTTTGGTAGCCCATCAGGAAGTCATCTTTGGCAATCAGGGAGAAGGATTGACCCTCCGTCATGACTCCTATGATCGCAGCTCCTTCATGACAGGGGTGAATTTGGGAATTAAAGAAGTTGTCAAGCGTCATGAGCTTGTTTATGGATTAGAACACTTATTATGAGATTAACGCAAATGCCTTCTGAATTTCAGAAGGCTTTACCAGTATTAGAAAAAATTAAAGAAGCAGGTTTTGAAGCCTATTTTGTTGGGGGATCTGTTCGAGATGCCCTTCTCAATCGTCCTATCCATGATGTGGATATTGCGACGTCTTCTTATCCAGAAGAAACCAAGCAGATTTTTCCGCGAACAGCCGATATCGGAATCGAGCATGGAACTGTCTTGGTCTTAGATGGGGATGAGGAGTATGAGGTAACCACCTTTCGGACAGAGGATGTCTATGTGGACTATCGCAGACCCAGTGCGGTTTCTTTTGTTCGCTCGCTAGAAGAAGACCTCAAGCGCCGTGATTTTACAGTCAACGCCTTTGCCTTGGACGAAACAGGGGAAATCATTGACTTGTTCCATGGTTTAGAAGATTTAGAAAATCAAGTTTTGCGGGCGGTTGGAGTGGCTAGTGAGCGTTTCAAC
>NZ_JUUO01000100.1:6083-23927 GCF_001074975.1 Streptococcus pseudopneumoniae
AGTTTTGCGGGCGGTTGGAGTGGCTAGTGAGCGTTTCAACGAAGACGCTCTACGGATTATGCGTGGTTTCCGTTTTCAGGCCAGTCTTGGCTTTGAACTTGAGCCAGAAACCTTTAAAGCAATGAAGACCTTGACGCCACTTTTGGAGAAAATTTCTGTGGAGCGTACCTTCGTTGAGTTTGATAAACTCTTGCTGGCTCCATTTTGGAGAAGGGGCTTGGCTTCTATGATTGAGAGTCAAGCTTATGACTATCTCCCTGATATGGCAGCTAGCCAGGACAAGCTCAATAGACTGTTTGATTTGGAGACTGATTTCACCTTTGAATCTTCAGAGCAAGCTTGGGCGGCTTTACTGTCGGCTTTGGATATTGAAAATGCGCAGCCATTTTTGAAGGCTTGGAAGACCTCACGCCAGTTTGCCAAGCAGGTTCAGGATTTGCTGACTATTTTGGCCTTGCGTGAAAAGGGAGAATTGAGCAAGCGAGATTGTTACCGCTTTGACTTGGATTTACTTTTACAGGCTGAAAATCTTCGTCAGGCCCAAGGAAAAGAAGTCAATCCACAAGCAATTACAGAAACCTACCAGAGTCTGACCATTCATGATAAGAAAGAAATCCAAATCAACGGTGGTATTTTGATCAAGGAATATGGTTATCAGCCGGGCCCAGACTTGGGAGAGATTTTAACAGAGATTGAGTATGCCATTGTCGATGGAGCATTAGAAAATGACCGTCAAGCCATCCATGCTTATCTGAGGGAGAAAAAATGAGTGATTTTATCGTTGAAAAACTAAGTAAATCCGTCGGTGACAAGACCGTTTTTAAGGATATTTCCTTTATCATCCATGACCTAGACAGAATTGGTCTGATTGGTGTCAATGGGACTGGAAAGACTACCCTTTTGGATGTCCTTTCTGGTGTTTCTGGCTTTGATGGGGATGTCAGTCCCTTTTCAGCTAAGAATGATTACCAGATTGGTTACTTGACTCAAGATCCTGATTTTGATGATAGCAAGACGGTCTTGGATACGGTTCTATCTAGCGACCTCAAGGAAATCCAGCTCATTCGTGAGTATGAACTCCTCATGCTCAACTATAGTGAGGATAAGCAGGCTCGTTTGGAACGTGTCATGGCAGAAATGGACTCTCTCCAAGCTTGGGAAATTGAGAGTCAGGTCAAGACCGTTCTTAGCAAGCTGGGTATTCAGGACTTATCTACTCCTGTTGGGGAATTGTCAGGTGGTCTAAGAAGACGGGTTCAGTTGGCGCAAGTCTTACTTGGCAACCACGACCTCTTGCTTTTGGATGAGCCGACTAACCATCTGGATATTGCGACTATTGAGTGGCTGACCCTCTTTTTGAAAAATTCCAAGAAAACAGTCCTTTTTATCACCCATGATCGTTACTTCCTAGATGCTCTATCAACACGGATTTTCGAGTTGGATCGCGCAGGATTGACTGAGTATCAAGGGAATTATCAGGACTATGTTCGCCTCAAGGCGGAACAGGATGAGCGCGATGCGGCTCTTCTCCATAAAAAAGAACAACTTTATAAGCAAGAGTTGGCTTGGATGCGCAGACAACCGCAGGCGCGTGCGACCAAGCAACAGGCTCGGATCAATCGTTTCCATGACTTGAAAAAGGAAGTTTCAGGAACTACTGCTGAGACAGACTTAACCATGAACTTTGAAACCAGTCGGATTGGGAAGAAAGTCATCGAGTTTCAGGATGTTTCCTTTGCCTATGAACACAAGCCCATTTTGCAAGATTTTAATCTCTTGGTGCAGGCTAAAGACCGTATTGGAATCGTTGGGGACAACGGTGTTGGGAAATCAACCCTGCTTAACCTGATTGCAGGAAGTCTTGAGCCGATAGCAGGTCAAGTTGTGATAGGGGAAACTGTTCGCATCGCCTATTTCTCTCAGAAAATTGAAGGCTTGGATGAAAGCAAGCGAGTGATCAATTATCTGCAGGAAGTGGCAGAAGAGGTCAAGACCAGTGGTGGTTCTACGACTTCGATTGCAGAATTGCTGGAGCAGTTCCTTTTCCCACGTTCGACGCATGGAACCCTGATTGAGAAATTATCTGGAGGAGAGAAAAAACGTCTTTATCTCCTCAAATTGCTCTTGGAAAAACCAAATGTTCTTCTTTTAGACGAGCCAACCAATGACCTAGATATTGCAACTCTTACAGTCTTGGAGAATTTCTTGCAGGGCTTTGCAGGACCTGTCTTGACAGTTAGCCACGACCGCTATTTCTTGGATAAGGTAGCGACCAAGATTCTCGCTTTTGAAGATGGCAAGATTCGTCCTTTCTTTGGTCATTACACCGACTACCTAGATGAAAAAGCCTTTGAAACAGATATGGCCAATCAAGTGCAAAAGGCTGAAAAGGAGAAAGTAGTTAAGGTCCGTGAAGATAAGAAACGCATGACCTACCAAGAAAAGCAGGAGTGGGCAAGCATTGAAGGCGATATTGAAGCCTTGGAAAACCGCATCGCTACTATTGAAGAGGAAATGCAAGCCAACGGCTCCGACTTTGGTAAACTAGCTACTCTCCAAAAAGAATTGGATGAAAAAAACGAAGAACTCCTTGAAAAATACGAACGCTATGAGTATTTAAGTGATTTTGATAGCTAGAAGAATAGAAAAATCCCGTCTCAGTGACAGGATTTCTTTATTCTTTTTTTGTTTCTTGATGAAAGATATTCTGCCAAGTCTCATGGCGACGCCAGATACTGGTTTGGATAATGCCATCTAACTCATAACGCATTAATTTGGTCTTTTGGCTGATGGAAGTAACTTCAATGTCCTTGATAGCAGAAGCTAACTCTTTTTCGGCCTTATAAGCCTCTTTATCCATCTGCTTTCCATCTTGGCGGATATAGACAAAGTCTTCGGCTAGGAGTTCTTCTAACTGATTTCCTTGGTCTATTAATTGTTCACGCATGAGCAATTTTTTGTAAACATTGTCTAAAATTTCATCCTCAGGAATGGGAGCAGGTTCGATGTGGATATCGGTATCAAAGACGCCAAAACGTTCCTCCAGCATAGACTCGACTTGGTCTGCAATCTCGTGGCTTTCAAAAACAGAGAGATCAGGATTCATTTCAAGAGTGATATCCAAGTAAATATTGCTACCGTAGGTACGACCTCTTTGGGATTTGACCTTACTAATCTTTGGAATTTCCATAATGGCCTTTTGATAGTCCTCAAGCAGACGGTCGTCAAAGCCATCTGAAAGGCTAAAGGAAGACTCGATGAAGATATCATAAGCAGTTTTCAAGATAAAGAAAGTGATGATGATAGCAACCAGTTTATCCACAATGGGATAATTGAAACTGCTGGCCAGAATGGCAATGGTGGTACCAAGTGAGGTAACAGCGTCAGAAAGATTGTCCTTTGCTGCGGCCTTGAGTGCTTTGGAGTTGGATTTCTTACTGAGGCGAGTATTGTAGAGATACACCACAAACATGATCGCTGCAGAAATGATTCCTAGAGTTGCACCAAGAGGATCGATGACCGTTTCTTCACGACTGAGAATCTTCTGAATGGTATCCCTTAGAACATCAAAGCCAACATAGAACATGATGATGGAAGTGATTAAGCTAGCCAAATCCTCAATCTTCCAGTGGCCAAAACGGTGGTCACGGTCTGCAGGTTGGCGCGCCATCCGAATCCCAATCAAGAGGGCAACATTTCCGATAATATCGGATACGTTGTTGAAACCATCGGCTACCAAACTGGACGAATGAAGGAGGTGGCCAGTTGCTAATTTGGCTGCAGACAAGATCAAATAGGTCGAAATACTGATAAGGGCCCCACGCTCAGCTAACTTGAGATTTGAGATAGATTGCTTCATTCAACTTCCTTTCTAGTCACATAGCATTCTACCATTATACTGGTTTTCAAGGGAAAATTCAAATAAGGCAGTTTTTACTCTTTGAAAACTTTTCAAAATTTGGTATAATAGTACTACTCAAGGGAGTAGCTGGCAGAAACCTGTGATAGTGTCGTCATTCCGAATTTTATACTGAAAAGTATGCTTTCCGGCCCTATCTTAAACAGCGAGACTTGTTATGATTAACAGGTCTCTTTTTTGTTTGTCGTGAAAAGATACGATAAGGAAAAGAGAGTCTGTTTTGCACACAATGTCAAGGAGGAGACACATGTCAAAAGAACAAAAACGCCAAGCGTTTTATACTCAAAGTCCTGAAGAGGTCTTGAAGGCTGTGGATGCGACCGAGCAAGGTTTGTCATCAAGTGAGGCTGAAAAGCGCCTTGCCAAATTTGGCTACAATGAACTCGAAGAAGGCGAGAAAAGATCAATCCTGGTCAAATTCATCGAGCAATTTAAGGATTTGATGATTATCATCCTAGTTGCGGCAGCTATCTTGTCAGTCGTGACTTCTGGTGGGGAAGATATCGCAGATGCCATTATCATCCTAGCCGTGGTTATCATTAATGCTGCCTTTGGTGTTTACCAAGAAGGGAAAGCCGAAGAAGCAATCGAAGCCCTCAAATCCATGTCTAGTCCAGCTGCTCGGGTTCTTCGCGATGGTCACATGGCTGAGATTGATTCTAAAGAATTGGTACCAGGTGATATCGTTGCCCTCGAAGCAGGTGACGTGGTACCTGCAGACCTACGTTTGCTAGAAGCCAACTCTCTTAAAATCGAAGAAGCTGCCTTGACAGGTGAGTCTGTGCCAGTCGAAAAAGACTTGACAGTCGAGCTTGCTGCAGATGCTGGTATTGGTGACCGTGTTAACATGGCCTTCCAAAACTCAAACGTGACCTATGGTCGTGGGATGGGTGTTGTTGTCAACACAGGGATGTACACAGAAGTTGGTCATATCGCGGGTATGCTTCAAGATGCGGATGAGACAGATACACCACTTAAACAAAACTTGAACAACCTTTCTAAGGTCTTGACCTATGCTATCTTGGTCATTGCCCTTGTTACTTTTGTAGTTGGTGTCTTCATTCAAGGGAAAGATCCACTTGGTGAGTTGATGACCTCTGTTGCGCTTGCTGTTGCAGCTATTCCAGAAGGGCTCCCAGCTATTGTAACTATCGTTCTTGCCCTTGGTACTCAAGTTTTGGCCAAACGAAACTCTATCGTTCGGAAGTTGCCAGCTGTTGAAACCCTTGGTTCGACAGAAATCATCGCTTCTGATAAGACTGGTACGCTGACTATGAACAAGATGACAGTTGAAAAAGTCTTCTACGATGCAGTCCTACATGACTCAGCTGATGACATTGAACTGGGTCTTGAAATGCCTCTTCTTCGTTCAGTTGTCTTGGCTAATGATACGAAAATCGATGTGGAAGGCAATCTAATTGGTGACCCAACCGAAACAGCCTTTATCCAATATGCCTTGGATAAGGGTTACGATGTCAAAGGATTTTTAGAGAAATATCCTCGTGTAGCTGAGTTACCATTTGAATCTGACCGTAAGCTCATGTCAACGGTTCACCCATTGCCAGACGGTAAATTTCTTGTGGCAGTCAAAGGTGCACCAGACCAACTTTTGAAACGTTGTGTTCTTCGTGATAAGGCTGGGGATATTGCTCCGATTGATGAGAAGGTTACAAACCTCATTCATACAAACAACTCTGAAATGGCTCACCAAGCCTTGCGTGTTCTTGCAGGGGCTTATAAGATTATTGATAGTATTCCAGAAAACCTCACTTCTGAAGAGCTTGAAAATGATTTAATCTTTACTGGTTTGATTGGGATGATTGACCCTGAACGTCCTGAGGCGGCTGAGGCTGTTCGTGTCGCTAAGGAAGCGGGAATCCGTCCAATCATGATTACAGGTGACCATCAAGATACTGCAGAAGCTATTGCCAAACGTTTGGGAATTATTGATGCAAACGATACAGAAGGTCACGTTTTAACTGGTGCTGAGCTCAACGAACTGTCAGATGAAGACTTTGAAAAAGTGGTTGGTCAATACTCTGTTTATGCGCGTGTGTCTCCAGAACACAAGGTTCGTATCGTGAAAGCTTGGCAAAAACAAGGTAAAGTCGTTGCCATGACAGGTGACGGTGTCAATGATGCGCCAGCTCTGAAAACAGCCGATATCGGTATCGGTATGGGAATCACTGGTACTGAGGTTTCTAAAGGGGCTTCAGACATGATTCTTACAGATGATAACTTCGCGACCATTATCGTCGCAGTTGAAGAAGGACGTAAGGTCTTCTCAAACATTCAAAAAACTATTCAATACCTGCTTTCTGCCAATACTGCTGAAGTATTAACCATCTTCCTATCAACACTATTTGGTTGGGACGTTTTACAGCCAGTTCATCTTTTGTGGATCAACTTGGTAACGGATACCTTCCCAGCTATCGCTCTAGGTGTTGAACCAGCTGAGCCTGGTGTCATGACACACAAACCACGTGGACGTAAGTCAAGCTTCTTTTCAGGTGGGGTTATGAGTTCTATTATTTACCAAGGTTTCCTTCAAGGAGCTCTTGTTCTAGCAGTTTATGGTCTTGCTATTCTTTACCCAGTTCACGTGGGTGACAATCATGCCATTCACGCAGATGCCCTTACTATGGCCTTTGCAACCCTTGGTTTGATCCAGCTTTTCCATGCCTATAATGTGAAATCTGTTTACCAATCCATCTTAACAGTTGGTCCATTCAAGTCTAAGACCTTTAACTGGTCTATCTTGGTATCCTTTATCCTTCTTATGGCAACAATCGTCGTAGAACCGCTTGAAGGAATCTTCCATGTAACCAAACTAGACTTGTCACAATGGGGAATCGTTATGGCTGGAAGTTTCTCAATGATTATAATTGTCGAAATCGTTAAGTTTGTTCAACGTAAACTTGGCTTTGACAAGAATGCGATTTAACAAAAAGTCATCTTCGGATGGCTTTTTGCTACAGTTGAGGGAAAGGGCTTGCAGTTATCGGCTTTTGTGCTATAATTGCTATAATATAGTAAAAAGTAAGAGGAGTGTGAGGAAGTGGAAAAGAAAATTGTAAAGGATATTTTGTTTTTATCTCAGGTATCTCAGCCGGCAAGTCAGGAAGACCTGTATCTTGCCATAGATTTGCAGGATACACTCTTAGCAAATCGTGAAACTTGTGTTGGTCTGGCTGCCAATATGATTGGGGTGCAGAAGCGCGTGATTATCTTTAATCTTGGCTTGGTTCCTGTGGTCATGTTTAACCCAGTGCTCCTATCCTCTCAAGGACCTTATGAGACAGAAGAAGGCTGTTTGTCCTTGACAGGTGTGAGACTCACTAAGCGTTATGAAACCATAAGGGTTGCCTATCGTGACAGCAAGTGGCAGGAACAGACCATTACCTTGACAGGCTTCCCAGCCCAGATTTGTCAGCATGAACTGGATCACTTGGAAGGACGAATCATTTAGGAGGAAAGTAAATGAAACGAATAGTCTTTGAACTTATTTTTATCGCAACGACCTGGTATATCTTTTTACCGCCTCTTAACCTGACCAGCTGGGAATTTCTCTTCTTCCTCTGTGGGCATTTGCTGCTTGTGGCAATCTTATTTGGCTTTGGCAAGGGAATCAATCTGGTCAAAACAGTTCATGTGCGCCATGGTAAGGCGGAAGCTGCTTTAAATTTTGAGGGTTTCAAAATCAATCGGTTAGGGAAAATCCTTTTAGCTTCTATTGGAGGGATTCTTCTCTTGGCAGCTTTGGTTTCCTTGGTGACTTCCAGCATTTTTCAGGCTAAAAATTATGCCAATGTAGTCACAGTTACGGAAAAAGACTTTACTGAATTTCCTAAGACTGATACCAGTAAGGTTCCTATTCTAGATAGAAGTACTGCTGAAAAAATTGGTGACCGCTACTTGGGTTCCCTAACAGATAAGGTATCGCAGTACGTAGCAGCAGACACCTATACCCAATTGACGATTGATGGGAAACCTTATCGAGTTACGCCACTAGAATACGCAGATCCTATCAAGTGGTTTAATAATCAGGCCAAGGGAATCGGCGAGTATATCAAGGTGGACATGGTAACTGGAAATGCGAACTTGGTGGACTTGAAGACACCAATCAAATATTCAGACTCGGAGTATTTTAACCGCGATGTCAAGCGTCATCTGCGCTTTAAGTACCCAACCAAAATCTTCAAGGCTCCATCTTTTGAGGTGGACGATGAGGGCAATCCTTTCTATGTAGCAACGGTTTACCAAAAGCAATTTGGGCTTGCGGTTCCTCGTCCTGTTTCAGTCATTATCTTGGATGCCACAAATGGAGATACCAAGGAATACAGTTTGGCAGATGTTCCAGAATGGGTGGACAGGGTCTATCCAGCTGAGGAAACCATCGAGCAAATCAACTACAATGGTAAGTACAAGGACGGTTTCTGGAATGCTATGATTTCTAAGAAAAACGTGACCCAGACTACCAAGGGCTATAATTACTTGTCTATCGGCAATGACATCTATCTCTATACAGGTGTGACGTCGGCCAATGCAGATGAAAGTAATCTTGGTTTTATTCTTGAAAATATGCGAACAGGAGAAATCACTAAGTACAGCTTGGCTTCTGCGACCGAAGAATCAGCCCGTGAATCAGCCGAAGGTGCTGTTCAGGAGAAATCCTACAAGGCAACCTTCCCAATCCTCATCAACCTCAATGACAAGCCTCTCTACATCATGGGCTTGAAGGACAATGCTGGCTTGGTCAAAGAGTACGCTTTGGTAGATGCAGTCGAGTACCAAAATGTTATCGTAGCTACTACAGTGGAAGAGCTACTCAGCAAGTATGCCAATAAAAACGACCTTGAAATTGACAATTCAACAACAGAAAGCATTAAGGGAGTAGTAGCAGACCTTAAATCAGCTGTTATCAAGGGAGATACCGTCTACTTCTTTAAAGTTGATGACAAGATATACAAGGTCAAGGCCTCAGTATCAGATGACCTTCCTTACCTTGAAAATGGTAAAACCTTCGAAGGTCAAGTAGGAAAAGATAACTATCTCAAGACCTTTAAAGTGCAGTAAAAAAGGTTTATTTAAGAAATATATGTTATAATAAGGTAAATTAAGACTAATGGAGGACAAACAAATGGGTTTTTATGTGATGCTTGCTTCAATGCTACTCGGACTACTCGCTTTGAAGATAGGTTTTTCTCAGTTCAAGGAGAAAAAAGATAAATTCTTATCTATCTTAACAAGTTTAGCTGGCCTAGCCCTTGTTCTCGTGGCTGTCTGGTTAGGATGGCCCAAATAAACAGAGAAACCTCGGTCAAACCGAGGTTTTTCAGATGAATTTCTTGGTAGTGGCTAAAAAATATGCTACACTATTAATATGAAAATTTTAATCCCAACAGCAAAAGAAATGAACACAGATTTGCCAAGTATCGAAGCTGCTCCTTTAAGACTAGAAAGTCAGGCCGTGCTGGATGCCTTGGCCCTCTATTCTGCTAGTCAATTGGAGAGTTTTTACAAAGTTTCAGCCGAGAAAGCTGCGGAAGAATGTCAACATATCCAAGCTTTGAAAAGGCAAACTGCTCAACACTACCCAGCATTGAAACTTTTTGATGGGCTTATGTACCGTCATATCAAGCGAGACAAATTGACCGAGGTAGAACAAGCTTATCTTGAAAATCATGTCTTCATTACCTCGGCTTTGTACGGAGTCGTGCCAGCCTTATCACCTATGGCTCCTCACCGTTTGGACTTTTTGATGAAGTTAAAAGTCGCTGGTAAAACTTTGAAGAGCCATTGGAAGGCAGCCTATGATGAAGCTCTGAAGCAGGAAGAAGTGATTTTTTCTCTCTTGTCGTCCGAGTTTGAGACTGTATTTTCTAAGGAAATCAGAGAAAAAATGGTGACCTTCAAATTCATGGAGGATAGAGGTGGCCAGATGAAGATTCATTCAACTATTTCTAAGAAAGCC
This sequence comes from Streptococcus pseudopneumoniae, assembly GCF_001074975.1. Taxonomy (GTDB): domain Bacteria; phylum Bacillota; class Bacilli; order Lactobacillales; family Streptococcaceae; genus Streptococcus; species Streptococcus pseudopneumoniae_D. Next base: position 15,977 of record NZ_JUUO01000100.1, read on the forward strand.
CGTGGAGCCTTCCTGACAGCCCTGATAGAAAATCAAGTACAGACGATGGAGGAAGCTCGTCGCTTAAGCTTTGCAGGATTTAATTACCGAGGAGACCAGTCCCAGCCACAGGAATTGGTTTTTGTTAAGGAAGTATAAAAAGATGTTTTGTATTGGACAATATATATCATCAGCTATTTTAGTTTATAAATGAGAAAAAAGCGAACAAGCTACCCTTCTGAGTGTCAGAAAACAGTCTTGTTCGCTTTTATTATATTAGTTAGTTTAGTTACTTGATAGCATTAACCAAGTCTTGAGCTTGTTTTTCAAGTGAGTTTAGGACTGTTTCTTCAAGAACCAATGTTCCGTCTGCCCAAGCAGAGTCATTAACACGTGCAGCAGTGAAATCACCAACGACTTGTGTACGAATAAATGGCAAGAGGTCTTTGTAGATAGCGAAGAGTTGATCGTGACCTGCATTGGCTACAGATGATACTGTGACAAGTTTGTCTTGAAGGGCAGAAGCGCTGCGTGTATCAGACAAGTCAAGGGCACGAGATAGCCAGTCAAGCAAGTTCTTCACTGTTCCAGGGATAGAGAAGTTGTAGACTGGAGAGAAGATCCAGATAGCATCCGCAGCGAGAACTGCTTCACGAGCAGCAGCTACAGCTAGGTAAGTTGGAACTTCCAAATCTTGGCTGAAGAGAGGAACAGCTGAATAATCAAGGTAGCTAACTTCTGCTTTACCAGCAAGTGCTTTCTCAGCTTCGAGCGCCATTTGGTGGTTGAAAGAACCTTGGCGTAGGGATCCGACGATAAATAATACTTTTTTAGACATGATGTGTCTCCTTTTTCTTAAATTTTCGAGAACTCTCTCGTTGTTATAAAATATATTACAACAAAATAAAACAACTTGCAAGAAATTTGCTCAGGGTTTATTTGAAAATTATAAAATTGCAGAAACTCTAGTTATTTGCGACCGTAAAAGTAAGAATTGTTCACTTTCAAAATCGGTTTTGTTTGAAGGGAGAAATAGAATTGGTTACTTATACTCAATGAAAATCAAAGAGCAAACTAGGAAGCTAGCCGCAGGTTGCTAAAAGCACAGCTTTGAGGTTGTAGATAAAGCTGACGTGGTTTGAATTTGATTTTCGATGAGTATTCTAACATTCTCTTGTAATATGATGATATAAGTGCTAAAATAAACAAGAAAACTCGCAATAGAAACCGTAGAACAGCTATTTTCCGGTATCATTTCATAAATCATTAAAGGAACAATAATGGCATTGAAGAATGCTTCTGAAAAGGGGTGGAGATCATGTAAGGCACAGATTAACAAGTGACGGACAAAAGAAATAATAATACACTTGTTAAAGGAGAAAAAATGTTAATAAGAAATTATCGGAAAAATATTGGCCTGATGGCCGGAGTTGAGTTTTTTGCTTTTTTAGGGATTACCAGTTTTTGGATTCTCTTTCTCAGTCAAAACGGAATGTCTCTTTGGCAGATTGGACTTCTGGAAAGTATTTTTCATACGACCAGTCTTCTCTGTGAAATTCCATCTGGTATGTTAGCTGATCGCTATTCCTATAAGACCAACCTTTATTTAAGTCGAATAGCAGGGATTGTGTCTTCTATTCTCATGTTGGCTGGGCAAGGAAATTTTTGGATTTATGCCTTAGCGATGGCGGTGAGTGCCTTGTCTTATAATTTTGATTCAGGAACGAGTGCAGCAATGGTCTATGACTCGTCTGTAGAGGCTGGACTAAAGGAGCGTTATCTATCCATTTCAAGCTTCCTATCAGGAGTGTCAGAAGGAACTCGGTCTTTGGGAACAGTGTTGGCAGGATTTTTTGTCCATGGCCAATTGCACCTGACCTACTATATCATGATTGCGACTTCTATCATAGTTCTTTTCCTGATTTGGATGTTGAAAGAACCTAGTGTCAAGGTAGAAAAAACTGATAGTGTGACTATGAAACAGATTATTTGGACTGTTAAGGAAGAGTTGGAGCGAAATCCCATGCTCTTCAACTGGATGATTTTGTCTCAGATTGTTGGTACACTCATGTGCATGTTTTATTTTTACTATCAAAATCAGTTACCAGATTTAAGTAGTTGGCAAATTTCAGCAGTTATGCTACTTGGAAGTCTCTTGAATATCCTTGCAGTCTATCTAGCGAGTAAGATTGGAAAGAAATATGCCGCCTTGAAGCTTTTCCCTGTCCTTGTCTTGCTGACTGGAGTCACCTATATGCTGTCCTACTTTGGAACACCTCTAATCTATATTTTGATTTACTTGATTAGTAATGCTCTATATGCTCTTTTTCAGCCGATTTTTGACAATGATTTGCAAGAGCGGCTCCCAAGTGAAGTAAGGGCAACCATGCTGAGTGTCTACTCTATGATGTTTAGCCTAAGTATGATTGTATTCTTCCCACTGACAGGCTGGTTGATTGACCATTTAGGATTTGTAGTAACATTTCTTTATTTAGGCTTCTTTTTAGTCATGATTAGCCTTCTACTGCCTGTCTTTTTAGGAAAAATGGCTAAAAGAATGGATGATAAAGCGATTCTATAAAGTAAAGAACTTACGAAAACTTGAGTGTCAAGCTCAGGTTTTTTAATAGGTTGATTTTAGAGCTGTCTTTACTTTTCTTGCTCGGTTTTAACCAAGAAAAATCTGTTTCCTTTGAAGGAAGAAATAGAATTGGTTTCTTATACTCAATGAAAATCAAAGAGCAAACTAGGAAGCTAGCCGTAAGCTGTACTTGAGTACGGTAAGGCGACGCTGACGTAGTTTGAATTTGATTTTCGAAGAGTATTCTTGCATTCACTTGTAATAAAGCCCGATAGATGGTAAAATAGACGAGTGAAAAAAAGACAAAACAAAGCAAAAAATAATCTACTGTGGCAGTATGGTCTAGGGATGACGATTTTGTTTGTGGTTATCAGTGCTTCCTTTCTGTATCTAGTGTTTCTGAGTATGAAACCCTATCAAACTGCTAAAAGTGAAGGAGAAAAATTAGCTCAGCAGTATGCAGGATTAGAGCAGGCTGATCAGGTTGACTTATACAATGGCTTGGAATCTTATTACAGCGTTCTTGGCCGTAATAAACAGCAAGAGGCGCTTGCTGTCCTGATTGGAAAAGATGACCATAAGATCTACGTTTATCAGCTAAATCAGGGTGTGTCACAAGAAAAAGCGGAAGCTGTTTCGAAGGAAAAAGGAGCTGGCGAAATTGACAAGATTACCTTTGGCCGTTATCAAGAAAAGCCAATCTGGGAAGTCAAGTCAGACTCTGATTTTTATCTAGTAGATTTTGAAACAGGAGCATTGGTCAATAAGGAGGGCCTATGAAATTATCCAATCGTGTTTTAGAAATGGAAGAAAGTGTGACTCTGGCTAGTGATGCAAGAGCAAAGAAGTTAAAGACTGAAGGAAAAGATGTACTTTTCTTAACTTTAGGTCAGCCCGATTTCCATACTCCCAAAAATATTCAAGATGCAGCTGTTGCAGCCATTCGAGATGGACGTGCTTCTTTCTATACGGTAGCTTCAGGTTTGCCTGAGTTAAAAGCAGCAGTCAATACCCATTTTGAGCGTTATTATGGTTATTCCGTAGCGGCCAACGAAGTCACATTTGCTACTGGTGCTAAGTTCTCACTCTATACTTTCTTTATGGCTGTGGTTAATCCAGGTGATGAAGTTATTATCCCAACCCCATATTGGGTCAGCTATGGAGATCAGGTCAAGATGGCAGAAGGTGTGCCAGTCTTTGTTCCTGCTAAGGAAGACAATCACTTTAAGGTGACCGTAGAGCAGTTAGAAGCAGCTCGTACAGATAAAACTAAGGTTTTGGTGTTGAATTCGCCATCCAATCCGACAGGAATGATTTACACCCGTGAGGAACTCTTGGCTATCGGAAATTGGGCTGTTGAACATGACATTCTCATCCTAGCAGATGATATTTATGGTCGTTTAGTCTATAACGGGAATGAGTTCGTACCAATCTCTAGTCTATCAGAAGCCATTCGCAAGCAAACCATTGTTATTAACGGTGTATCAAAAGCTTATGCCATGACAGGTTGGCGGGTAGGTTATGCAGTGGGTGATCCAGACATCATTGCTGCTATGAGCAAATTGACAGGTCAAACAACTTCTAACCTAACTGCTGTTTCACAATATGCAACTATCGAAGCATTAACTGGACCGCAAGATTCTGTGGAAGTTATGCGTCAAGCATTTGAAGAACGTCTCAATACCATCTATCCACTCTTGTGTGAAGTCCCTGGTTTTGAAGTTGTCAAACCACAAGGAGCTTTCTATCTCTTTCCAAATGTCAAAAAAGCCATGGAGATGAAAGGTTATACGGATGTTACTGACTTTACAACAGCTATTCTTGAAGAAGTTGGTCTGGCCTTGATTACAGGAGCAGGTTTTGGAGCACCAGAAAATGTACGCCTCAGCTATGCGACAGATCTAGATACGCTTAAAGAAGCGGTTAAACGCTTGAAAGCATTTATGGAAAAATAAAAAAGAAAAAGGAAAAATAATGACAAAACGTGTAACGATTATTGATGTAAAAGACCATGTTGGTCAAGAAGTGACGATTGGCGCTTGGGTTGCCAACAAATCAGGAAAAGGGAAAATTGCCTTCTTGCAATTGCGTGATGGAACAGCCTTCTTCCAAGGTGTGGCCTTTAAACCAAACTTTGTAGAAAAATTTGGTGAAGAAGTGGGACTTGAGAAGTTTGATGTTATCAAACGCTTGAGCCAAGAAACTTCCGTTTATGTGACAGGAATTGTCAAAGAAGATGAGCGTTCTAAGTTTGGTTATGAGTTGGATATCACAGACATCGAAGTGATTGGTGAATCTCAAGACTACCCAATCACTCCAAAAGAACACGGGACAGACTTCTTGATGGACAACCGTCACTTGTGGCTACGCTCTCGTAAGCAAGTGGCTGTGATGCAAATTCGTAACGCGATCATCTATGCAACTTATGAGTTCTTCGACAAGAACGGATTCATGAAATTTGATAGCCCAATTCTTTCAGGAAATGCAGCAGAAGATTCAACAGAACTCTTTGAAACGGACTACTTCGGAACTCCAGCATACTTGAGCCAATCAGGTCAGCTTTACCTAGAAGCAGGGGCTATGGCTCTTGGTCGTGTATTTGACTTTGGTCCAGTATTCCGTGCTGAAAAATCAAAAACGCGCCGTCACTTGACTGAGTTCTGGATGATGGACGCAGAGTACTCATACTTGACACATGATGAGTCACTTGACTTGCAAGAAGCTTATGTAAAAGCTCTTCTTCAAGGTGTTCTTGACCGTGCTCCTCAAGCCCTGGAAACATTGGAACGTGATACAGAGCTCTTGAAACGCTACATTGCAGAGCCATTCAAACGCATCACTTACGATCAAGCCATTGACCTCTTGCAAGAGCATGAAAATGATGAAGACGCTGACTACGAGCATCTTGAGCATGGAGATGACTTTGGTTCACCACACGAAACGTGGATCTCAAACCACTTTGGTGTACCAACATTTGTCATGAACTACCCAGCAGCTATCAAGGCCTTCTACATGAAACCAGTTCCTGGAAATCCAGAGCGCGTACTTTGTGCAGATTTGCTTGCTCCAGAAGGCTATGGAGAAATCATCGGTGGCTCTATGCGTGAGGAAGACTACGATGCTCTTGTAGCTAAGATGGATGAACTTGGTATGGATCGTACAGAGTACGAATTCTACCTTGACCTTCGTAAATACGGTACAGTTCCACACGGAGGATTTGGTATCGGTATCGAACGTATGGTAACCTTCGCAGCAGGAACAAAGCACATCCGTGAAGCTATTCCATTCCCACGTATGTTGCACCGTATTAAACCATAAGAACAGGAAAACGCCCATGTGGCGTTTTTTCGCATTTCAGTGTTTTTACTTGCGTAAAAAATTGTTTTCTAGTATAATAGTTTATTGTGAGCGAACCTCACTTACCCCTTGCAAAGTCTTGGGGTCATTAGACCAAAAGGAGGAACATATCAATGGCTAAATACGAAATTCTTTATATCATTCGTCCAAACATTGAAGAAGAAGCTAAAAACGCTTTGGTAGCACGTTTTGACTCTATTTTGACTGACAACGGTGCAACTGTTGTTGAATCAAAATCTTGGGAAAAACGTCGTCTTGCATACGAAATCAAAGATTTCCGTGAAGGACTTTACTACATCGTTAACGTTGAAGCAAACGACGACGCAGCTCTTAAAGAGTTTGACCGTCTTTCAAAAATCAACGCTGACATTCTTCGTCACATGATCGTCAAAACTGACGCGTAAGAAGGTAAACTATGATTAACAATGTTGTACTTGTAGGGCGTATGACACGTGACGCTGAGTTGCGTTATACCCCATCAAATGTAGCAGTTGCGACTTTTACTCTTGCAGTAAACCGTACATTTAAGAGTCAAAATGGCGAACGTGAGGCTGATTTTATCAATGTCGTTATGTGGCGTCAACAGGCTGAAAATCTTGCTAACTGGGCTAAAAAAGGCTCACTTATCGGGGTGACAGGTCGTATCCAGACTCGTAGTTACGATAACCAGCAAGGACAACGTGTCTACGTGACAGAGGTCGTGGCTGAGAATTTCCAAATGTTGGAAAGCCGTAGTGTGCGTGAGGGTCATACAGGTGGAGCTTACTCTGCACCAAGTTCAAACTATTCAGCACCTACAAATTCAGTACCAGACTTTTCACGTGATGAAAATCCATTTGGAGCAACAAATCCATTGGATATTTCAGATGATGATTTACCATTCTAATGGACAACTAAAATTATAAAGGAGAAAAAACATGGCTCAACAACGTCGTGGCGGATTCAAACGCCGTAAAAAAGTTGATTACATCGCAGCAAACAAAATTGAATATGTTGATTACAAAGATACTGAGCTTCTTAGCCGTTTCGTTTCAGAACGTGGGAAAATCCTTCCTCGTCGTGTAACAGGAACTTCAGCTAAAAACCAACGTAAAGTAACAACAGCTATCAAACGCGCTCGCGTAATGGCTTTGATGCCTTTCGTAAACGAAGATTAAAAAAAGAGGTCCTGGTGGACCTCTTTTTAATGAGCTTTGAAATGAAAGAGCGAGTTTGGTCCGAGTGGACCTCTTTTTCATGAGCTTTGAAATAAGAAAGTGAATTAAGACCCCGACGGGTCTTTTTTCACGAGATAGTTTTTTTCTGACCTTGGCGTGCTATAATGGTAATAGAAAGAGTAAAGGTGGGTAAGACAAAGATGAATTGTTTGATTAGAAATATGATTAAGTCTGATATTGAATCCTTATCTCGTGGATTTATCAATCAAGGTTGGCCTGCTAGAGAGGAAATTTTAACTCGATATTTTAAGGAGCAGGAAAGTGGAGATAGAGAAGTCTTAGTTGCAGAAATTGATGGTGCTGTAGCGGGCTACGTTACCATTGTGACTTCTGCTAAACATGGTCCTTTTGCAGAATCCTATCCAGAATTATCAGATTTTAATGTGTTTGAGCCTTTTCGAAATCAAGGGGTTGGGAATCAACTGCTAGAAGAAGCAGAAAAACGAGTCAAGTTTGTTTCGAGCAAGGTCACTCTTGGTGTAGGTTTGCACTCAGGCTATGGCCCTGCCCAGAGATTGTACATCAAACGTGGCTATATTCCAGATGGGACAGGTGTTTGGTATCGAAACCAACCTTTGGAAATGAATGCTGCTAGCCAAAATAATGATGATTTAGTTTTATACTTATCCAAGGACTTACAATAAAAACTGGAAACTTTTTGAAAATAGGGGATTTAGCTATTTTATGGTATAATGGAAAGAGTTATACTCTTTGAAAATCTCTTCAAACCACGTCAACGTCGCCTTGCCGTAGCTATATGTAACTGACTTCGTCAGTCTTATCTACAACCTCAAAGCAGTGCTTTGAGCAACCTGCG
>NZ_JUUO01000101.1 GCF_001074975.1 Streptococcus pseudopneumoniae
GAAGCACTTTGGCTAGCGCTTGTCGATGCTGACTTAGATGCACTTGTTGAAGCACTTTGGCTAACGCTTGTTGAGGCCGACTTAGATGCGCTCGTTGAGGCACTTTGGCTAGCACTTGTCGATGCTGACTTAGATGCACTTGTTGAAGCACTTTGGCTGGCACTTGTCGATGCTGACTTAGACGCACTTGTTGAAGCACTTTGGCTAGCGCTTGTCGATGCTGACTTAGATGCACTTGTTGAAGCACTTTGGCTAGCACTTGTCGACGCTGACTTAGATGCACTTGTTGAAGCACTTTGGCTGGCACTTGTCGACGCTGACTTAGATGCGCTCGTTGATGCGGACTGCGATTTATACTCTGAATCATCTACCGTAATAGTAACTGGAACTTCATCTGTCGAACCATCTGGATAAGTTACTATAACTGTTCGTGTTAATTTACCATTTGTAACAGTTGAGTTTTCGCCACTCTTCCAAGTATAAGTCGTTTTTGTACCTGGCGTTGTACCTTTAGTTGGTAAGTCAGATTTATTAGAAATATAAGTCTCTGGTGATCCCAAATCTGGAACAGCTCCATTCGAAGTCACCTTCACTGTAGGATTTGTTGCTTTCGGAGTGTACTTTTCTGACTGCTTACGGACTTCAATACGAGTATAGGCATTGTTTGTAGCATTGCTAGTATCCGTATTATTTGTTAAGTTAGATGCATCATATCCAGAAATATAACGAGTCCATCCTACCGAATCATTAGGAATATCTTGTCCTTTACCTACATGTCCCGAAATAGTTATTGTATACGGATTAGCCTCTGTGGCATTGCCGTCTTGTCCCAATTTTTTAGATTTATCGGTAAAGTTAATTTCTGTTCCTTTTCCAACATCTCTGATTTGTGCTTGACTTCTCATTTCAAAAGAATCTGAGGTATCAGTAGTAACAGTAGTTCTATCATCTACCTTGATCTTATTCAATCGACCATGATCATCAGTTAAGTGTACATCCACACTAAATTCTTCTTCACGATAAACGATTATCTTGTGTGGATCTGCACTATCAATTTTTGCATTACTTACAGGAGTAAAGTCTTTAATTGTAGGTCGCTCATTAACTGTAGCTGACTGTGGAATTGGAGTACTACGTGTTTTATCCTTGTAGACAATCGTAGCCGTACCATCTGCCTGAACTTCAATGTCCTTGATACGGTGAGTTGTCTGATTATTCTTAGCGTAGATGGCATTCTTGACAGCTGTCTTTTCATCTTCTGTTAGGTTGTTTTTATCTACCACAGGTGTGAGTTCAGGATTTGTTACTGCAAGACGGTCTTTCAGTTGCCCTTGGGTGATGCGAACATTACCAGTTCCATTAACTCCGTTTGCATTTCCTACTTGGTCAGTTGCAACCGCATTTCGTTGCCAAGTATTTCCAGCCCCCCACTCCAAATCATCCTTCATATGAGCGTTGACTGTGATCGTTGCAGGACTCTCTGGCGTAGCTGTGATATCTCCTGTCAAGAGCCCTACAGTTCCTGTACCATATTTAGGATCTTCAAAGTAGTTCTCTCTCAACCCTGGTTGAGTCCCATCTGCTTTAGGTACAATCTTAAACTCTTTTAACTTCCCACTATTATCAGTCGCAGTGAAGTTAATTTTAAAGTCATCACCAGCATAGACGATGTGTTCATCTCCACGACTAGGCACTGGGCTTGGAGACGCCGGGATAGTCTGACCACCACGTGTCACTGTAACAGCAGGTACAGGTACCTCAGTTTCTGCTCTCAAACTTGCTTGGATTTTATCAGAAGTATTATCACGGTAAGTAAGGGTGATAAGGCCTGTATCAGATACCGTAATTTCTTTACCACCTTCAGAACCCTTCACGTAGTCAGTACCCGAGAGGATAGCAGCATTTTTGCTCTTGAAGTTTGCAAGGATTTGAGTTTTCTCAGTCTCGCTCAAAGATGACGGATTGTTAACTGTAACAGTATCGCCACTTACAGGATTGTTACGTTCATTAAATCCTTTAATAACAAATGTTGTAGTTGCTTTTCCCCACTGAATTCCAGGATTATCACTAGCTTGATATTCAACAGTATATTCACCAGGGGTCATAGGATTCCAAGTGTTCCCACTTCTCCCAACAGTTCCATAAACTCTTGTAATCCATGAAGTATTTGTAAAAGCAAGTCCAATTGTTTGACCTCTGTTATTTTTTTGCTCTACACCAAAGCCATATTTGCCTGGGAAATTGTCCCCCGTCAACCCTGTAATAATTGGATTTTTTGAATTTGCATAAAAATCTCGCAAACCTTTGTCATCACGAAAAATGATATTGTAGTTTATTGCCTCATCATTAAATACTTCAATACGTGATGGCATTTCAATAGTAGGAGCATTGTCAGCCTGCCGAGAACTCCCTCGATTTACAGGTTTATTTTCTTTAGGACCTGTAGTAACAGGATTACTTGTTGCTTGAGAAAAATTACCTGACGTACTACTTCCATCAACTGGCCAACTACTTGTACCGACCTGAGCTGTCAGCGTAGCTGTTTTTGAACTATCACTTACAGTGGCATAAACAAGAATTGTACCTTCAAGATTTCTATTTTGATCATGCCTATAAGTATAAACATATTCATTGTTGGAGTTCTTGCGTCGCTCCATTTCTTGGCCATTGAATGTCGCTTTTGTAATTTTAGTGTTAGCATCAACTTGAGCAATAAGTCCCGCATGGTCTAATGGCGCACGTGATGTCATATTGATACGCCAAACAACTTCACGCGTGTCTGAGTTAAAAGTACCTGATTCAATCGCTGAACTAGTAATTTTACCTAAATTTGGTTTACTGACAAAACTTCTTAAATCTACTCCGTTAGGCATCGCTTGTCCATTACGGCTATCACGCGCACCTGAATTGGCACGTAAAACTGCATTAGCGATAGAGTTACGAGCTGAAGTCGCCGTCTTAATAACACTACCAAGATCAGCAGTTGGATCCTTGAGAGCAGACTCAATCTCAGTAATAGCAGCTTCTACCTTAAGGATAGCTGCACTTGTATCTGGAAGATCCGTCGCCTTTGCTAAATATTCACCCATTTCAGCTGAAATTTTAGCTAGTTTTTTACGATCTTCTTCATTTTTCTTTGTAGATACTTCTACCGATGACAAGGCACCAGCAGTCACTCCTGCCAAGCTTGTTAATTCGGAAGTTTTATTTGTCAAACCTGTTGCTGGCTTAGCAGAGTCCAAGACAGGTGCAGACAAATTAGAGTTTGGCAAGCCTTGACTAACTACTTGATTTTCAGCTGAAGCAGACTCGGATTGTCCAGCAGTTTCAACACTAGCGGCGCTAGTCGCAACCGAACTGTCCTCTGAATGAACCATCAACTGACTAGAACTTGCAGAAGTAGTTGAGGATACACTAGCTGAAGTACTTGTCGATGCACTTGCTGAAGTACTTGCTGACAAACTTGCAGAAGTGCTAGCACTCACTGATTGGCTAGTAGAAGTCGATTCTGAACTAGACACACTCTCGCTTTCTGAATGTGACAAACTTGCAGAAGTGCTAGCGCTCACTGATTGGCTAGCAGAAGTCGATTCTGAACTAGACACACTCTCGCTTTCTGAATGTGACAAACTTGCCGATTCTTCTGGGTTTGCTTTCGAAACAGATCCGAGAACGACTGAATCATTTGTAGCTAAAACATCCGATGACTCTAATGTCTTTTCAAGAGCAACCGCATCATTGGCATGAACAGTAGTTTGTGTTGCCACTGCTCCGCCTAATACAGCTCCTGTAGCTGCAATCCCCCTTATAATATCTAGGCCTGTAATTGTATTGTTTGTTTGATTCTCAACCACTTCGGTCATAACTTGGGTAGTATCGACACTACCACGGAAAACCTTTAACAAACCAAATAAAGAAGTTGAAGCCCGCAGCCAATGCTTACCGGATTTCACCAACTTATAGCGGGTCACACGATCAGTTTCACGATATTGACCCTCTTGACGTCTGAAAAACATATTTTAGATCCTTTTCCAATTATATTTATGTATTTTGTCCATAAAATACCAATATACATTATACACTTTAGATACAAGTAATTCAATAAGTTTCAAAACATTTTGCCTAAAAAAAAAAGTATTTTGCTATTATATATATATATATATTATAAGATAAGATATTTATAAAGACACGTAAATTATGTGTAACCCAGCTTATTTTTGGTTTATATTCCTGTTTTTTATGGATAATTATTCCGGTTATTTTCTTGGAACAAGGCAAAATTTTTTAAGTGCTTAGATTTGAAAAAGAAAAACCCTTATACAAAGGCATTTTCTTGTCATGCTATTCTTTTTGTTTTATAAACATAGTTTCTATATTGATTTATTTCTCCATGATATGAAAGCGCAACAGTGTGCTCATCACCCATGATACAGCTTGAATGGAGCAATCAAAATCCAACTGGTGCACTCATATGTATGATTCGAAAACTAACATTGAGTGTTTTCCCTACCTCATTAGTCCGCTCAAGGGGAATTAATGGCAAGTTATCTAACATTCACTATATTAAAATATTGAAATAAACTAAAAACTAAACAAGTTGATTTGGGCATTCAAACAAATTTCTAACAATGTTTTATGAACCACATTGTACCATTATAGATTCAATTTACTATATTTTTAACATCTCTGCACTTGCTCTCAAAAAATGTCATCTACAGGATGACGACTCTTAAAACTCTAACAAGTTACATCCTGCAAAAATCAACACAAGGAACAAATCATATCCGGTCTTACATAAGCCTCGGAGCATACGTTTCAACATGGAACTTTTTACTATAACTTCTCCTAAAATAACGGTTTACACAAGTATTTTTCCTAATGGATTGTCTAGGTAAAGAACCATAGTGACTATTAACCTCTATCCAGGAAAAAACAAGCACTTTTCTACAGCAACTAAGGAAGTCACCTAGTTAGGCTTACTTTCTAACCGTTACAACAAAAACTCCACGAATCGATAATATTCGTGGAGTTTTTCCTAGTGAAGCGTTTAGGTAAAACGATTGTTACACTACGACACGAAGAAGCGAAAACGATTATTTTTCGCCGATGAGTTAGTAAGGCAGGTAGCTAGGACACTTTCTTTCTGTTACGACGGAAAAATCCACGAATCGATATCATTCGTGGACTTTTCCTAGTGAAGTGTTTAGGTAAACCGCCATAGCGGTTACCGTCAAATGACAGCAACTTTATGTTGCTAGTCATTTGTAACGATTTACATTTTTTCCTCCAACTCTACGTCTGGATACTTATCTGCAAACCAACGGAGGGCAAAGTCATTTTCAAAGAGGAAGACTGGTTGGTCAAAGCGGTCTTTGGCCAAGATATTGCGGCTTGATGACATGCGTTCATCCAAGTCCTCTGGCTTAATCCAACGAACGGTCTTTTTACCCATCGGACTCATAACCACTTCTGCATTGTACTCACCTTCCATACGATGCTTAAAGACTTCAAACTGGAGTTGTCCGACAGCGCCTAACATGTACTCACCTGTTTGGTAATTCTTATAGAGCTGAATCGCCCCCTCTTGCACCAATTGCTCGATTCCCTTATGGAAGGATTTCTGTTTCATGACATTCTTAGCCGAAACTTTCATGAAAATTTCAGGGGTAAAGGTTGGCAGGGGTTCAAATTCAAACTTGTTTTTTCCAACTGTCAAAGTGTCCCCAACCTGATAAGTACCTGTATCGTAAACCCCGATGATATCACCTGCCACGGCATTGGTCACATTCTCACGACTTTCAGCCATAAACTGAGTGACATTAGACAGCTTAGCACCCTTACCAGTACGAGGAAGATTGACACTCATGCCACGTTCAAATTCACCCGATACGATACGGACAAAGGCGATACGGTCACGGTGACGAGGGTCCATGTTGGCTTGGATTTTAAAGACAAAGCCTGAGAAGTCCTTGTCGTAAGGATCCACAATTTCACCGTCTGTTTTCTTATGTCCATGTGGTTCTGGAGCAAACTTGAGGAAGGTTTCAAGGAAGGTCTGCACACCAAAGTTTGTCAAAGCTGAGCCGAAGAAGACTGGCGTCAATTCTCCAGCCAGAATAGCTTCCTCTGAAAATTCATTCCCAGCTTCATTTAAAAGTTCAATATCATCTTTAACTTGCTCGTAGAAAGGGTTACTACCAAAAAGCTTGTCCCCATCTTCTAAACTGGCAAAACGCTCATCCCCCTTATAGAGCTCCAAGCGTTGATTATAAAGGTCATACAAGCCCTCAAAAGCTTTCCCCATCCCGATAGGCCAGTTCATCGGGTAGCTCGCAATGCCCAAGACTTCTTCCAATTCTTGTAAGAGATCTAGTGGCTCACGTCCATCACGGTCTAGCTTGTTCATAAAGGTAAAGACTGGAATGCCACGGTGTTTCACAACCTCAAACAATTTCTTGGTTTGAGCCTCGATACCCTTGGCAGAGTCCACGACCATGACCGCAGCATCCACCGCCATCAAGGTCCGATAGGTATCTTCTGAAAAGTCCTCGTGCCCTGGCGTGTCGAGGATATTGACTCGTTTACCATCGTAGTCAAATTGCATCACAGATGAAGTCACCGAAATCCCACGTTGCTTCTCGATATCCATCCAGTCAGACTTGGCAAAAGTTCCTGTTTTCTTCCCTTTAACCGTACCAGCCTCACGAATCTCGCCCCCAAAGTAGAGCAACTGCTCAGTGATGGTAGTTTTCCCTGCGTCCGGGTGGGAGATGATAGCAAAGGTACGACGTTTCTTAATTTCTTCTTGAATATTCATAAGTTCTCTTTCTTTGATTCTCTATTTTTAGTTATTTCAATAGCTAAGAATGATTTTTACATTGGATTTTACCATTCCTTTCAACACTCCATTATATCGGATTTTAGCATTTTTTTCAATTTCTATTTCTTTTCACTTCCCCCTCCCTTATTTATAGGAAAATATGGTAAAATAGAACAGATAAATAATCATCATTTCACGAAAGGATGCAAGATGAAAATTACGCAAGAAGAGGTAACACACGTTGCCAATCTTTCAAAATTAAGATTCTCTGAAGAAGAAACTGCTACCTTTGCAACTACCTTGTCTAAAATTGTTGACATGGTTGAATTGCTGGGCGAAGTTGACACAACTGGTGTCGCACCTACTACAACTATGGCTGACCGCAAGACCGTACTCCGCCCTGATGTGGCCGAAGAAGGAACAGACCGTGATCGCTTGTTTAAAAACGTACCTGAAAAAGACAACTACTATATCAAGGTACCAGCTATCCTAGACGATGGAGGAGATGCCTAATGACTTTCAACAATAAAACCATTGAATACTTGCACAATCTCCTTGTCTCTAAGGAAATTTCTGCAACTGAATTAACCCAAGCTACGCTTGAAGATATCAAGTCTCGCGAGACAGCTATCAACGCTTTTGTTACCATCGCTGAGGAGCAGGCTCTTGCTCGAGCTAAAGCCATTGATGAAGCTGGAATTGATGCTGATAATGTCCTTTCAGGAATTCCACTTGCAGTTAAAGATAATATCTCTACTGACGGTATTCTCACAACTGCTGCCTCAAAAATGCTCTACAACTACGAGCCTATCTTTGATGCGACAGCCGTTGCCAATGCAAAATCTAAGGGCATGATTGTCGTTGGAAAGACCAATATGGACGAATTTGCCATGGGTGGTTCAGGTGAGACTTCCCATTATGGCGCTACTAAAAATGCTTGGGATCACAGCAAGGTTCCTGGTGGGTCATCAAGTGGTTCAGCCGCAACTGTAGCCTCAGGACAAGTCCGCTTGTCACTTGGTTCTGATACTGGTGGTTCTATCCGCCAACCTGCTGCCTTCAACGGGATTGTTGGTCTCAAACCAACCTACGGAACGGTTTCTCGTTTCGGTCTCATTGCCTTCGGTAGCTCATTAGACCAGATTGGACCTTTTGCTCCTACTGTTAAGGAGAATGCCCTCTTGCTCAACGCTATTGCCAGCGAAGATGCCAAAGACTCCACTTCTGCTCCTGTTCGCATTGCCGACTTTACTTCAAAAATCGGGCAAGACATCAAGGGTATGAAAATCGCTTTGCCTAAGGAATACCTCGGTGAAGGGATTGACCCAGAAGTTAAGGAAGCTATTCTGAATGCTGCTAAGCACTTTGAAAAACTGGGTGCTATCGTTGAAGAAGTCAGCCTGCCTCACTCAAAATACGGTGTTGCCGTTTACTACATCATTGCTTCATCAGAAGCTTCATCAAACTTGCAACGCTTTGACGGTATCCGTTACGGCTACCGCGCAGATGATGCAACCAACCTTGATGAAATCTATGTAAACAGCCGTAGCCAAGGTTTCGGTGAAGAAGTAAAACGCCGTATCATGCTAGGTACTTTCAGCCTTTCATCAGGTTACTACGATGCCTACTACAAGAAGGCCGGACAAGTCCGTACCCTCATCATCCAAGATTTCGAAAACGTCTTTGCAGATTATGACTTGATTTTGGGACCAACTGCTCCAAGTATTGCTTATGACTTGGATTCTCTCAACCATGATCCAGTTGCCATGTACTTGGCTGACCTTTTGACAATCCCAGTCAACTTGGCTGGTCTACCAGGAATTTCGATTCCTGCTGGTTTCTCTCAAGGACTACCTGTTGGTCTACAATTGATTGGTCCTAAGTACTCTGAGGAAACCATTTACCAAGCTGCTGCTGCTTTTGAGGCAACAACAGACTACCACAAACAACAACCCGTGATTTTTGGAGGTGATAACTAATGAACTTTGAAACAGTCATTGGACTTGAAGTCCACGTAGAGCTCAACACCAATTCAAAAATCTTCTCACCTACTTCTGCCCACTTTGGAAATGACCAAAATGCCAACACTAACGTGATTGACTGGTCTTTCCCAGGCGTACTGCCAGTTCTCAATAAAGGTGTTGTCGATGCCGGTATCAAAGCTGCTCTTGCCCTCAACATGGACATCCACAAAAAGATGCACTTTGACCGCAAGAACTACTTCTATCCTGATAACCCAAAAGCCTACCAAATTTCTCAGTTTGATGAGCCAATTGGTTACAATGGATGGATTGAAGTTGAGCTTGAAGATGGAACAACTAAGAAAATCGGTATCGAACGTGCCCACCTAGAGGAAGATGCTGGTAAAAACACCCACGGTACTGATGGCTACTCTTATGTTGACCTCAACCGCCAAGGGGTGCCTTTGATTGAGATTGTATCTGAAGCCGACATGCGTTCTCCAGAAGAAGCTTACGCTTACCTAACTGCCCTCAAGGAAGTTATCCAGTACGCTGGTATTTCTGACGTTAAGATGGAAGAAGGTTCTATGCGTGTGGATGCCAATATCTCTCTTCGTCCTTATGGTCAAGAGAAATTCGGTACCAAGACTGAGTTGAAAAACCTCAACTCCTTCTCAAATGTTCGCAAAGGTCTCGAATACGAAGTCCAACGTCAGGCTGAAATCCTTCGCTCAGGTGGTCAAATCCGCCAAGAAACACGCCGTTACGATGAAGCTAACAAGGCAACCATCCTCATGCGTGTCAAAGAAGGTGCTGCAGACTACCGCTACTTCCCAGAACCAGACCTACCACTCTTTGAAATCTCAGACGAGTGGATTGAGGAAATGCGTACTGAATTGCCAGAATTTCCAAAAGAAAGACGTGCTCGCTATGTATCTGACCTCGGCTTGTCAGACTACGATGCTAGCCAGTTGACGGCAAATAAAGTCACTTCTGACTTCTTTGAAAAAGCTGTTGCCCTCGGTGGCGATGCCAAACAAGTCTCTAACTGGCTCCAAGGGGAAGTCGCTCAATTCTTGAACGCTGAAGGCAAGACACTAGAACAAATCGAATTGACACCAGAAAACTTGGTTGAAATGATTGCCATCGTCGAAGACGGCACTATCTCATCTAAGATTGCTAAGAAAGTCTTTGTCCACCTGGCTAAAAATGGCGGCGGCGCGCGTGAATACGTGGAAAAAGCAGGTATGGTCCAAATCTCAGATCCAGCTGTCTTGATTCCAATCATCCACCAAGTCTTTGCGGATAATGAAGCTGCTGTTGCCGACTTCAAGTCAGGCAAACGGAACGCAGACAAGGCCTTTACAGGCTTCCTTATGAAAGCAACCAAAGGCCAAGCCAACCCACAAGTTGCCCTTAAACTCCTTGCCCAAGAATTGGCTAAGTTGAAAGAAGAGTAAGCAAAAAGAGACTATAAAAAGTCTTTAAAATTAGAAAAACGCATACTATCAGGTATTGAAAAACCTTGATACTATGCGTTTTATTGTGGAAAGCTCTAGATTATTTTCTCCTGAAATTGAGGTTTTACCCAGCTTT
Organism: Streptococcus pseudopneumoniae; assembly: GCF_001074975.1. Classification (GTDB taxonomy): domain Bacteria; phylum Bacillota; class Bacilli; order Lactobacillales; family Streptococcaceae; genus Streptococcus; species Streptococcus pseudopneumoniae_D. The sequence continues at coordinate 10,378 of NZ_JUUO01000101.1, forward strand.
CTCTCTCCCACCATTTCTCAATAACTATTTTGGCTTTATTTCTAGAAGATTTTATGGTAGAATGAAGAGTAATAATATTTATTAAAGAGGTAAAAACATGATTGAAGCAAGCAAATTGAAAGCTGGTATGACATTTGAAACTGCAGACGGAAAATTGATCCGCGTTTTGGAAGCTAGCCACCACAAACCAGGTAAAGGGAACACAATCATGCGTATGAAATTGCGTGATGTCCGTACTGGTTCTACTTTTGATACAAGCTACCGTCCAGAAGAAAAATTCGAACAAGCTATTATCGAGACTGTTCCAGCTCAATACTTGTACAAAATGGATGAAACTGCCTACTTCATGAACACTGAAACTTACGACCAATACGAAATTCCAGTCGTAAATGTTGAAAATGAATTGCTTTACATCCTTGAAAACTCTGATGTGAAAATCCAATTCTACGGAACTGAAGTAATCGGTGTAACTGTACCAACTACTGTTGAATTGACAGTTGCTGAAACACAACCATCTATCAAGGGTGCTACTGTTACAGGTTCTGGTAAACCAGCAACTATGGAAACTGGACTTGTTGTCAACGTTCCCGACTTCATCGAAGCTGGACAAAAATTGATCATCAACACTGCAGAAGGAACTTATGTTTCTCGTGCCTAATCTCTAGAAAGAGGTCATTCTATGGGAATTGAAGAACAATTTGGCGAAATCGTTATCGCTCCACGTGTACTTGAAAAAATCATTGCCATCGCAACTGCTAAAGTTGATGGTGTCCACTCATTTTCAAATAAATCTGTATCTGATACCCTATCAAAACTCTCTCTTGGTCGTGGCGTCTACTTAAAAGAAAGCAACGAAGAGCTAACTGCTGACATCTACCTCTACCTTGAGTACGGTGTGAAAGTACCAAAGGTTGCCCTTGCTATTCAAAAAGCGGTCAAAGATGCTGTCCATGATATGGCTGATGTAGAACTTTCTGCTGTCAATATCCATGTTACAGGAATCGTTCCAGATAAAACACCAAAACCTGAGTTGAAAGATCTATTTAACGAGGACTTCCTCAATGACTAGTCCATTATTAGAATCTAGACGCGAACTTCGAAAATGCGCTTTTCAAGCTCTTATGAGCCTTGAATTCGGTACAGATATGGAAACGGCTTGTCGTTTTGCCTACACACATGACCGTGACGATGCGGATGTGCAAATTCCAGCCTTTCTTCTAAACTTGGTTTCTGGTATCCAAGCTCAAAAAGAAGAGTTGGATAAACAAATCAACCAGCACCTCAAGTCAGGCTGGACAGTTGAACGCTTGACCTTAGTCGAAAAAAACTTACTACGCTTGGGTATCTTTGAAATCACATCATTTGATACACCTCAGCTGGTAGCAGTTAATGAAGCCATTGAACTTGCCAAGAATTTTTCAGATCAAAAATCAGCCCGCTTTATCAACGGACTGCTTAGTCAATTTGTAACTGAAGAAAATGAATAATCTTAAAGGTGTTTGGTCTTCCAAGCACCTTTTGACTTTCCCCTCTGCACAGAGTAAGAACAACACAAAAACTAGAACTGGCAGTCAGTTCTAGTTTTTGCGTATTCTGAAGTATTATACTCAATGAAAATCAAAGAGCAAACTAGGAAACTAGCCGCAGGCTGCTCAAAACACCGTTTTGAGGTTGGTTGTAGATAAGACTGACGAAGTCAGTAACCATACCTACGGCAAGGCGACGTTGACATGGTTTGAAAAGATTTTCGAAGAGTATTAGTATTTTCTAAATCGTTGATAACGCTCTTCCAACAACTCTTCTAGCGGTTTTTGTGAAAGTAAAGCTAGCTCAGCTTGGAGTTCTTTTTTGACACTCTTAATCAGTTTCTTGCTGGAAAGTCCTGCTTCAGAAATCACCTTGTCCACCACGTCCATTTCTAACAGCTCATGTGAGGTGATTTTCATCAGTTCTGCCGCTTCCATGGCACAAGTGCCGTCCTTCCATAAAATAGAAGCAAAGCCTTCTGGACTGAGAATAGCATAGATAGAATTTTCCAGCATCCAGACACGGTCTGCGACTGCTAGAGCCAGAGCCCCACCTGAACCACCTTCACCGATAATGATGGCGATAATCGGAACTTTCAGGTCACTCATTTCCATGAGATTACGAGCAATGGCTTCTCCCTGTCCACGTTCTTCCGCTCCGACACCAGGATAGGCTCCAGCAGTATTGATAAAGGTCACAACTGGGCGGCCAAACTTTTCAGCCTGTTTCATCAACCGTAGGGCCTTGCGGTAGCCTTCTGGATGTGGTTGTCCAAAATTCCGTTTGAGGTTATCTTGCAAGCTCTTGCCTTTTTGAATACCAACCACTGTTACAGCTTGGTCTCCTAGCCAGCCGATACCACCAACAACTGCACCATCATCTCGAAAAGAACGGTCACCGTGTAATTGGATAAATTCATCAAAAATGCCTGTCGCAAAGTCCAAGCTTGTCAAACGACTCTGCTCACGCGCTTCTCTGACTATTTTTGCAATATTCATCTAGGACTCCCTCCATGCAATCTGACTAGACTAGCAATCGTGTCCGGCAAGTCTCTTCTTTTAACAATAGCATCCACAAATCCATGTTCCAATAGGAATTCTGCCTTTTGGAACCCCTCAGGCAAGCTTTCACGAACCGTATTTTCAATCACACGACGCCCAGCAAAACCAACCAAGCTCTGTGGTTCAGCCAGAATGATATCTCCTTCCATAGCGAAAGAAGCTGTTACACCACCTGTCGTTGGATCTGTCAAAATGGTCAGGTAAAAGAGACCTGCATTTGAATGGCGTTTAACCGCTGCAGAAATCTTGGCCATCTGCATGAGACTCATGATTCCTTCCTGCATACGGGCTCCACCAGAAGCTGTGAAGAGAACAACTGGCAATTGTTCGACAGTCGCATACTCAAACAAACGAGTGATTTTTTCACCTACAACCGTACCCATAGAAGCCATGATAAAGTTGGAATCCATTATCCCAAGAGCCACAGTCTGCCCCTTAATAAGAGCAGTTCCTGTCACAACAGCTTCATCCAGCCCTGTTTTTTCACGCATAGCTGCTAGTTTCTTTTGATAACCAGGGAAATGCAAGGGATCCTTGCTTTCAATCCCTGTAAACAATTCCTTGAAGGTTCCCATATCAATCGTCAAAGCCAAGCGTTCTTGGGCAGAAATACGAAAGGTATAGCTACAATGTGGACAGATACGCTCACTTCCCAGATCCTTCTGATAGATAGTATGCTTACAGCCTGGACACTGGGAGAATAATTCATCTGGAACCTCTGGCTTGGCTTGAGGTTTTTCCCTAACCGAACGATTGGGATTGATTCGAATATACTTATCTTTTTTACTAAATAGAGCCATTGATTCCCCTTTTCGGTTTAAACTCTTGAAGTCATTTTATTCTTTTTCTTGATACTTGGGTAAGAAGGTTTCCATCAAGAAGGAAGTATCGTAATCCCCAGCAATGACATTGCGGTCTGAAATGAGGTCAAGCTGGAAATCTGCATTGGTCTGCACCCCTTCAATCTCTAATTCATAGAGGGCACGTTGCATTTTCATCAAGGCATCAAAACGATTTTCGCCGTGAACGATGATTTTGGCAATCATACTATCATAATAGGGTGGAATGGTATAGCCTGGATAAACTGCTGAATCCACGCGTAAGCCAACTCCACCGCTTGGTAGATAAAGATTGGTAATCTTACCTGGACTTGGAGCAAAGTTGAAGGCTGGATTTTCTGCATTGATACGACACTCGATAGCATGACCGCGTAGGACAATATCTTCTTGCTTGACAGACAGAGGTTGACCTGCCGCAATGCGAATCTGTTCCTTAACGATATCCACACCTGAAACAAATTCTGTTACTGGATGTTCTACTTGTAGACGAGTATTCATTTCCAGGAAATAGAAATTGCTACTGGCTTCATCAAGAAGAAACTCAATAGTCCCTGCATTTTCATAGCCAACAGACTCTGCCGCTCGAACAGCAGCAGCACCGATTTCATGGCGCAACGTTTTTCCGATTGCAATCGAAGGACTTTCTTCCAAAACCTTTTGATTATTCCGTTGAAGAGAACAATCCCGTTCACCCAAGTGAATTACATTTCCGTGTTCATCTCCTAGGATTTGAACCTCGATATGACGAGCTGGATAGATCACCCGTTCTATGTACATAGCGCCATTCCCATAGTTGGCCTTGGCTTCACTGGAGGCTGTTTCAAATGCTTGAACCAGATCTTCTGGCTTTTCAACCTTACGAATCCCTTTACCACCTCCACCTGCTGACGCCTTGAGCATAACAGGATAGCCAATTTTTTCAGCGACAGTCAAAGCTTCCTCAGAGTTATGCACTTCTCCATCCGAACCTGGAATGACAGGCACACCTGCTTTAACCATCTGAGCGCGCGCATTGATCTTGTCTCCCATCATATCCATGACATGACCAGATGGACCAATAAACTTGATTCCCACCTCTTCACACATGGTTGCAAATTTTGAATTTTCACTCAGAAATCCAAAACCTGGGTGAATAGCTTCTGCCTCAGTCAAGACTGCAGCTGATAGCACTGCATTGATATTGAGATAAGACTCTGTTGCCTTACCAGGACCGATACAAACTGCTTCATCTGCCAAAAGCGTATGAAGGGCTTCCTTATCAGCAGTTGAATAAACCGCCACCGTCGCAATCCCCAATTCACGCGCTGCACGGATAATCCGAACCGCAATTTCACCACGATTGGCAATTAAAATTTTTCGAAACATGGAGAACCTCCTTAGTTCCCTATTGCAAAGGTAAGAGTACCACTAGCTGCAAGCTTGCCATCCACTTCAGCCTTTGCTTCAACCACAGCAATAGTGCCACGACGTTTTACAAAAGTCGCCGTCATAATCAATTGATCTCCAGGTACAACTTGCTTCTTGAATTTGACCTTATCCATACCAGCGTAGAAGACCAGTTTCCCCTTATTTTCAGGTTTTGATAACTCCAAGACACCAGCTGTTTGCGCCAAGGCTTCCATAATCAGAACACCTGGCATAACTGGATATTGAGGGAAATGGCCGTTAAAGAAGGGTTCGTTGATGGTCACATTTTTGATGGCAACAATAGTGTCCTCGCTCACTTCCAACACACGGTCCACTAGGAGCATAGGATAACGGTGGGGAAGAGCTTCTTTGATTCCTTGAATATCGATCATTTGATGCGTACCAATCCTTTACCAAATTCAACCATTTCTTCGTTAGAAACGAGAATTTCCGTTACCACACCATCCTTAGGAGCTGGGATTTCATTCATGACTTTCATGGCTTCGATGATTACCAGTGTTTGACCTTTTTTGACACTATCACCAACTGTGACGAAGGCAGGTTTATCAGGACCAGCAGCCAAGTAGGCTACTCCAACAAGTGGGCTCTCTACAACATCTCCCTCAGCAACTACGCTTGCTTCAGCTAAAGCTGGAACTTCTTCTGCTACAGTCTCTGCTGGAGCAGATGTAGGAGCTACTGGACTTGGTGTTGCTAGAACAGGTGCTGGAGCGACTTGAGGTGCAGCTTCAGATACCAGTCTAGCTTCATTCTTGCTAAACTGCAACTCATCCGTCCCGTTCTTATAAGAAAATTCTCTCAAACTTGACTGGTCAAATTGGGCCATCAAGTCTTTAATATCGTTTAAATTCATACTTATTTATTCTCCCAACGTTTGAAAGCAAGAACTGCATTGTGGCCACCAAAACCAAAGGTATTTGAAATAGCGTATGGAATTTCTTGCTCCAAGCCTTGTCCATAAACGACATTGGCTTCGATATAATCTGATACTTCACTTGTTCCAGCTGTCATTGGTACAAAGTTATGACGCATGGCTTCGATGGTGACGATAGCTTCTACTGCACCTGCAGCCCCCAGCAAATGTCCTGTGAATGATTTGGTTGATGACACAGGTACTTCCTTACCAAGAACAGCCACGATAGCACCGCTTTCACCTTTTTCGTTAGCAGGAGTTGACGTTCCGTGAGCATTGACATAGGCTACTTGCTCTGGAGAAATTTCAGCTTCTTCCAAGGCTAGTTTGATGGCCTTGATAGCACCCTGACCTTCTGGATGTGGTGAAGTCATATGGTAGGCATCACAAGTATTACCATAACCAACAACTTCAGCAAGGATCGTTGCCCCACGTTTTTCAGCATGTTCAAGACTTTCAAGAACCAACATCCCTGAACCTTCACCCATGACAAACCCATTGCGATCCTTATCAAATGGGATAGAAGCACGACTTGGATCCTCTGTAGTAGAAAGAGCTGTCAAAGCTTGGAAACCAGCAATAGCAAAAGGTGTAATAGAGGCTTCTGAACCACCTACCAACATAACATCTTGGAAGCCAAACTTAATTGAGCGGAAGGCATCCCCAATCGCATCATTTGATGAAGCACAGGCAGTATTGATGGATTTACAAACACCGTTCGCTCCAAAACGCATAGCAACATTTCCTGAAGCCATATTTGGCAAGGCTTTTGGAAGGGTCAATGGCTTCACACGTTTTGGTCCTTTTTCGTTGAGACGAAGCACTTGATCTTCAATTTCCTTGATTCCACCAATACCAGAAGCCACGATAACACCAAAACGATCTTTATCAAGAGCCTCTACATCTAAATTGGCATGATTAACAGCTTCTTGGGCCGCATACAAGGCATATAAAGAATAGTTATCAAAACGATTGGTATCTTTTTTATCAAAAGGAAAATCTTGGATTTCTGCCGCATTATGCACATCAAAGTCACTATGATCAAATTTTGTAATTGAACCAATTCCGATTTTTCCAGTTGTCAAACTATTCCAAAATTCTTCTGGTGTATTTCCGATTGGAGATGTTACTCCATAACCTGTTACTACTACGCGATTTAGTTTCATCTTTTTTACCTCTAGCTTCTGCTACATACTTAAGCCACCATCAATGGCAACCACTTGACCAGTTAGATAATCTTGGCCTGCTAAAAATACTGTTAAATCTGCAACCTGCTCTGCCTGCCCAAATGCTTTCATAGGAATTTGCGCCAGCATAGCATCTTTCACCTTGTCTGATAGAACAGCTGTCATATCGGATTCAATCATTCCTGGTGCAATAGCATTAACCCTGATATTGCGATTGGCCACTTCACGCGCCACAGACTTGGTAAAACCAATCAAACCAGCCTTAGAAGCAGCATAGTTAGCTTGACCGATATTTCCCATCAAACCAACAACACTAGACATATTAATGATAGCACCTTCTCTAGCTTTTATCATCGGTTTCAAGACTGATTGTGTCATGTTAAAAGCCCCAGTCAGGTTAACCTTGAGAACTTTTTCAAAATCCGCTTCTGTCATCTTGAGCATAAGGGTATCTTGGGTAATTCCTGCATTGTTGACCAAGACATCTACTGAACCCAACTCTACAATAGCTTGATCAACCATACGCTTAGCGTCTGCAAAATCTGATACATCTCCTGAAATGGGAACTACCTTGACACCATAGTTTGAAAACTCAGTTAACAAATCCTCTGAGATTGTCCCACGACTGTTTAAGACAATGTTGGCTCCTGCTTGAGCAAACTTGTGGGCGATGGCAAGACCAATTCCACGACTCGAACCTGTAATAAAGATATTTTTATTTTTTAGTTGCATTCTTTTCTCCTGTTCCCTCTTGTATTTATGGGAGAAGGGATTATTTATTTTCTAGCAAGGCTTCCAAGCTCGCCTTATCTTCGACATTGGCTAGTTTAGCTGTTTTATCAATTTTTTTGACAAAGCCTGACAAGACTTTCCCCGGTCCAATCTCGATAAAGTTGGTTATGCCTGCTTCTTGCATAACCGCAATGCTTTCATAGAAACGAACTGGTTCCTTGACCTGACGCGTCAAAAGTTGAGCAATGTCTTCTTTTTTCATGACCGTAGCTTCTGTATTACCAACTAGGGGACAAGTAAAATCTGAAAAACTTACTTGAACTAGAGTTTCAGCTAGTTTTTGGCTAGCAGGCTCAAGGAGAGCAGTATGAAAGGGACCTGACACCTTGAGAGGAATCAAGCGTTTGGTACCAGCTTCCTGCAAGAGTTCTACAGCTCGGTCAACTGCAGCCCCTTCTCCACCAATCACGATTTGTGCAGGTGTATTATAGTTGGCTGGGTTAACCACTCCAAGTTCAGAAGCTTTTTGACAGGCTTCCTCAATGACCTCTACTGGTGTATTAAGAACTGCCACCATCTTGCCAGAGCCAGCAGGAGCCGCTTCTTCCATATAGACGCCACGCTTAGCAACCAAGGCTACCGCATCTTCAAAATCCAAGGCACCGCTGGCCACCAAGGCAGAGTATTCTCCAAGAGACAAACCAGCAACCATATCAGGCTGATGGCCCTTTTCTTGCAATAAACGGTAGATAGCAACCGATGTCGCTAGAATGGCTGGTTGCGTATAGCGAGTCTGATTGAGTTTTTCTTCTTCCGTATCAATGAGATAACGCAAATCATAACCGAGGACCTGACTCGCTTGATCAATCGTTTCTTTGACAATAGGGTAGTGATCATAGAGATCCCGTCCCATACCTAGATACTGGGCACCTTGGCCAGCAAATAAAAAGGCTGTTTTAGTCATTTCTTACAACTCCTGCCCAACGAGAGGCTTCTTCTTGAATTTTCTTAGCCGCTCCGTAATACAAATCTTTTAGGATTTCTTCAGCGGTTTCTTCTTTGGAAACAAGCCCTGCAATCTGACCTGCCATAACAGAGCCACCATCCACATCACCGTGAACAACCGCTTTGGCTAGAGCACCCGCTCCCATTTGTTCAAAGATTTCCAAATCAGGATTTTCCTGTTTAAAGGCATCTTTCTCAGCTTTTTCAAAATCACGAGTCAATTGGTTTTTAATCGCTCGAACAGCATGTCCAAAATGTTGAGCTGAAATCGTAGTATCAATATCTCTAGCTTTTAAAATTTTCGCCTTATAATTTGGATGGGCATTAGACTCTTTTGCAACGACAAAGCGCGTTCCAACCTGAACAGCCTCCGCACCTAGCATAAAACCAGCTGCAGCACCTTCACCATCCGCAATCCCTCCTGCAGCAATAACAGGAATAGATACAGCAGCAACAACCTGACGCACCAAGGTCATGGTTGTTAATTTACCAATATGTCCCCCAGCTTCCATTCCTTCTGCAATGACAGCGTCCGCACCGATTTTTTCCATGCGTTTAGCTAAAGCAACACTTGGCACAACAGGAATAACTGTAATACCAGCTTCATGGAAGCGTTCCATGTATTTGCCTGGATTTCCTGCGCCTGTTGTCACTACCTTAACCCCTTCCTCGATAACGAGGTCTACAATATCTTCCACAAAGGGAGACAAGAGCATGATGTTGACACCGAAGGGTTTATCAGTCAATGATTTGATTTTATCAATATTTGCCTTGACAACTTCTTTAGGGGCATTTCCCCCACCAATAATCCCTAGTCCTCCAGCCTTGGAAACAGCCCCTGCCAAATCACCATCAGCGACCCAGGCCATTCCTCCTTGGAAAATAGGATAATCAATATTCAATAATTCTGTAATACGCGTTTTCATAGTGCCTCCATCGTTTCTTGCTTAAGTAATAGTTCGATATCGTCATAATTTGACAATCAAACTATTGCCTAAACAAGAGGGAGCGGGTTTCCCTACTCCTTCTATTTGTATTCTTCTTATTTTGTTTGCTCTTCAACGTAAGCAACCAAATCACCAACTGTTTTCAAGTCATCTTCTGCTTCGATTTGGATATCAAAAGCATCTTCGATTTCTGAGATTACTTGGAACAAGTCCAATGAATCTGCATCCAAATCATCAAAAGTTGATTCAAGTGTTACTTCTGATGCGTCTTTTCCAAGTTCTTCAACGATAATTTCTTGTACTTTTTCAAATACTGCCATGATAGGACTCCTTTAAAATAAATAGTTTTTTTATAACAATGTGTTCACCACATGATTACCTAAATTGTAAGAATGAGCGTGCCCCAGGTCAAGCCTCCACCGAAGCCTGATAAAAGAACAGTCTGGCTACCATCTAAATGGATGAGACCTTGTTCTACACACTCTGAAAGTAAAATCGGGATACTTGCTGCACTGGTATTACCATACTCCATCATATTGGCTGGAAGTTTAGCTCGGTCGACACCGATTTTTCTAGCCATCTTATCCAAGATACGGTCATTGGCCTGATGAAGTAGTAGATAATCCAAATCTGCCGCCTCTATAGGAGATTCGTCAATAGTCTGTTTGATAGACTTGGCTACATCTCGAATAGCAAAATCAAAGACTGCGCGCCCATCCATCTTCAAAAATGAATCTGCATTTTCTTGATCTGAAAATGGAGAATGCAAGCCTGAATGTCCATAGGTCAGACACTCACTACGACTCCCATCACTATTGAGACTCTCAGCCAAGAAATTCTCTTGCTCGCTAGCTTCTAGCAAGACGCCACCAGCACCATCTCCAAACAAGACAGCTGTTGATCGATCTGACCAATCGACTGCCTTAGAGAGGGTTTCACTACCAATCACCAAACCTTTTTGAAAGCGACCAGAAGCGATAAACTTTTCAGCAGTTGACAAAGCAAATACAAATCCACTACAAGCAGCTGTTAGGTCAAAAGCAAAGGCCTTATTGGCACCAATATTAGCTTGGACACGAGTAGCTGTAGAGGGCATCATCGAATCTGGAGTAATGGTAGCTAGGATGATAAAATCCAGCTCTTCCCCTGTGATTCCAGCTTTTGCCATCAGTTTCTTAGCAACCTCTGTAGCCAAATCACTAGTAGATTCTGTTCTTGAAATATGCCTTTGTCGTATTCCCGTCCGACTTGAAATCCACTCATCATTGGTATCCATAATCTGAGCCAAATCATGATTTGTAACCACTTGCTCTGGCACATAATGAGCAACCTGGCTTAGTTTTGCAAAAGCCATTATTTCAAATCCTCCAAAAATTGATAAAGTTTAGTCAAACCTTTGCTCATAACTTCAGTTTCCTCCTTGCTCATACCGTCAATAATATTTTCGACCATAGCCTTATGGAAGCGTTTATGAAGTCTATGAACCAAGCGACCCTTCTTTGTCAAATGCAGATGCACCACACGACGATCCTGCTCTGAGCGAATGCGTTCAATGTAACCCTTGCGTTCAAGATTATTCAAACTCGTCGTAACCGTCCCAAGAGTCACCATCAACTCTTTCGACACTTGACTTGGCGTCACGTCTGGGAATTTTCCAATTACATCGATTGTATGGACTTCTTTGATGGAGATATCTTTGAAACGACTACCCCTCAAGCTAACTTCCTCGATAACGAGGACATTGTTAAATATAGATGTTAAATATTCATTAATTCGTTGGTAGTCCAATCTCTTTTCCCTCCTTTTCAAAAAACTTTCACAATCAAAACATTTGACAAAAGAATTATATCAAACTTCAAAGAATGGTGCAAGTATTTTCTTATTTTCCAGTAAATTTCGGTCTTCTTCTCTCCGAATGAGCCCGAACTCCCTCTTTGAAATCTTCTGTTTGTGCCAAAGATTCCTGTAGGTTCAATTCTAAAGCAGCATAATCTTGCCAGTCTTTGAATTGGCTCTCCCAAACCAACTTCTTGATAGCAGCATAAGAATTAGCTGACCCTCGTCTCAATTTTTTAAGAAGCTGTTCTCTCGTCTTTTCAAGTTTAACAGCTTCACAGACGCGGTAAACCAGCCCCCACTCTAAAGCTTTGTCTGCTGTTAAAGCTTCTCCTGTCATGGCTAATTGAGCAGCACGCGTCACACCAATACTGCGGCTCAAGAGATGAATTCCTCCTGCATCTGGAGCCAAACCAACTCCAACAAAGGCCTGAATAAATTTAGCCTTATCCGTTGCCAGACAGAAATCTGCGGCAACAGCCATATTAGCTGCGGCACCTGCAACAGCCCCATCAACCTCCATCAAGACAGGTTTAGCAATTTGCTTGATTTTATAAGAAATCGTATTGACCAATTCTGCGATTTTCGTCAATGATGGAATATCATCCTCATCCACTGCCCGCTTCATCTCTACCAAATCTCCCCCAACGGAGAAGACTTTCCCATTGGCGTTAATCAAGATAAAATGCACAGCCGGATCCTTTTCTGCCAGAGTCAGTGCTTCTAAAATCTCCTCACACATGGGAATATGAAAGCCATTTGCGACCTCAGGACGATTTAAGGTAAGGATTGCCAAATCCTCTTCAAGCTGATAAATAATGTGTTCCATTAGGGGCTCCTTTTTATTTTATAAGCAAGTTAAATTATTTTATTGTCAAAGTATATCTTTTTTACAACTTGAAAGCAAGAAAAAATCGGCTGAAAGTGTCTCGGCCGATAAGAAAGGCTCCCTTTATCCTAGAAAGCATCTTATTTTCTTCATTGAAAAAAGGTTTTCTTTCTGCTATAATCGTATAAAATACTTACTTTAGGAGTTCTTATGAAAGTTGTTAAATTTGGAGGTAGCTCTCTTGCCTCTGCTGGTCAATTAGAAAAAGTTTTAAACATTGTCAAAAGTGATAAAGAGCGTCGTTTTGTAGTTGTTTCTGCGCCTGGTAAACGCAATGCTGAAGACACTAAGGTTACGGATGCCTTGATTAAATACTACCGCGACTATGTTGCTGGTAACGATATTAGCAAGAGCCAAAACTGGATTATCGACCGCTATGCTGCCATGATTAGTGAACTAGGACTGAAGCCAGCTGTTCTAGAGAAAATTTCAAAAAGCATTCGTGCCTTGGCAAGTCTTCCTATCGAAGAAAACGAATTTCTCTACGATACTTTCCTAGCAGCCGGTGAAAACAACAATGCCAAATTGATTGCTGCCTACTTTAACCAAAACGGTATCGATGCACGCTATGTTCATCCTAGAGAAGCTGGGATTGTTGTCACAAGTGAACCTGGCAACGCTCGCATCGTGCCATCAAGTTATGACAAGATTGAAGAATTGACAAATGCAAATGAAGTACTTGTCATTCCTGGTTTCTTTGGAGTTACTAGGGAAAATCAAATCTGTACCTTCTCACGTGGAGGATCAGACATTACAGGTTCTATCATTGCTGCAGGTGTTAAGGCAGACCTCTATGAAAACTTTACGGACGTTGATGGTATCTTTGCAGCCCACCCAGGCATTATCCACCAACCACACTCGATTCCTGAGTTGACCTACCGTGAAATGCGTGAGTTGGCCTATGCAGGCTTCTCAGTCCTTCATGATGAAGCTCTTCTACCTGCCTACCGAGGAAAAATTCCTCTAGTTATCAAGAATACCAACAACCCTGACCATCCAGGTACCCGTATCGTTCTAAAACATAGTAGTGATGAATTCCCAGTAGTAGGAATTGCTGGTGACTCAGGCTTTGTCAGCATTAACATGTCGAAATACCTCATGAACCGCGAGGTTGGATTTGGTCGCAAGGTTCTGCAAATCCTTGAAGACCTCAACATCGGTTGGGAACATATGCCAACTGGTATCGACGATCTTTCAATCATCCTCCGTTCTCGCGAACTAACTCCTATCAAGGAAGAAGAAATCCTTCGTCAGTTGGTGCAAAAAGCTGAAGTAGACCATGCAGAAATCGAACACGACCTTTCAATCATTATGATTGTTGGTGAAAAGATGAAGAGCCATATCGGAGTAACTGCTACTGCGACACGTGCTCTATCTGAAAACAAGATCAATATCCAGATGATGTCTCAAGGTTCTAGCGAAGTATCTATCATGTTTGTTGTCCACAAGGACCAAGAGAAAGCAGCTATTAAAGCCCTCTACAATGCCTTTTTCGGTGAAAGCAAGGAAGACTAAACATGGCCCAATCTCTTAACAAAACAGTGCTCCTCAATACGACAGGCACCTCCTACCTATCTATAGCTGGGAAAGTTGGGAAATTCCTTGTCGGAGATCAGGCTTTGGAATTTTACCCAGATGTCAATGTCGAACAATTTATCCAGATTCCTTGGAGCCATATCAATCAGATTGGAGCCAACGTCACTGGACGCAAAATCAGTCGCCACTTCGAAGTCTTTACAGACAAAGGAAAATTCCTCTTTGCTTCAAAAGACTCAGGTGCTATTCTCAAAATTGCTCGCGAAAAGCTGGGCAATGACAAGGTCGTCAAACTTCCTACCCTGATTCAGACCATTAGTCAAAAATTTAAAAATCTATTTGCAAAAAAGTAAAAACTTTAGTATAATCATAGCAACGGATAAGTAAGTTATCTTCTTCTTTCAGAAAGTCTGCGGGTGCTGCGAGCAGATAGGAGGGATAGGTGAAATTCTACCGTTGGTAACAATTACATACACAATCAAGTGCACACCTGTGAAGTTGGATGGAACCGTGGCCCTGCCACTCCAACGCTTTGTCAGGTGTGCTTTTTTCATAAAGGAGTTCTTATGTTAGATATCAAACGTATTCGTACAGACTTCGATGCTGTCGCAGAAAAATTGGCTACACGTGGTGTAGATGCTGCTGTCTTGAATGAGATGAAAGAAATCGATGCTAAACGTCGTGACATTTTAGTCAAGGTTGAAACTCTCAAAGCAGAACGTAACACAGTTTCTGCTGAGATTGCCCAAGCCAAACGCAACAAGGAAAATGCAGATGACAAGATTGCTGCCATGCAAAATCTATCTGCTGAAGTCAAAGCCTTGGATGCTGAATTGGCAGAAATCGATGCTAAATTGACAGAATTTACCACTACTCTTCCAAACATCCCAGCTGACAGTGTTCCTGTTGGGGCTGATGAAGATGACAATGTGGAAGTTCGCCGTTGGGGTACTCCACGCGAATTTGACTTCCAACCTAAAGCCCACTGGGATCTTGGTGAAGACCTTGGTATCCTTGACTGGGAACGAGGTGGTAAGGTAACGGGCGCTCGCTTCCTCTTCTATAAAGGCCTCGGTGCTCGTTTGGAACGTGCTATCTACAACTTTATGTTGGATGAGCATGGCAAGGAAGGCTATACAGAAGTCATCACACCTTATATGGTTAACCATGACTCTATGTTTGGTACTGGTCAATATCCAAAATTCAAGGAAGACACTTTTGAACTCAGCGACAGCAATTATGTTCTTATTCCTACAGCTGAAGTGCCTCTAACAAACTACTACCGTGATGAAATCCTTGACGGAAAGGACCTACCAATCTACTTCACTGCTATGAGCCCATCATTCCGTTCTGAGGCTGGTTCTGCTGGTCGTGATACTCGTGGCTTGATTCGTTTGCACCAATTCCACAAGGTTGAAATGGTTAAATTTGCCAAACCAGAAGAATCTTACGAAGAATTGGAAAAAATGACAGCCAACGCTGAAAACATCCTTCAAAAACTCAACCTTCCATACCGTGTCGTTGCCCTCTCTACTGGAGATATGGGCTTCTCAGCTGCGAAAACTTACGACTTGGAAGTTTGGATTCCAGCGCAAAACAATTACCGTGAAATCTCAAGCTGTTCAAACACAGAAGATTTCCAAGCCCGTCGTGCCCAAATCCGTTACCGTGATGAAGCCGATGGCAAGGTGAAACTCCTTCACACCTTGAACGGTTCTGGACTTGCAGTTGGACGTACAGTGGCTGCAATTCTTGAAAACTACCAAAATGAAGATGGTTCTGTAACCATTCCAGAAGCACTTCGTCCATACATGGGTGGAGCTGAAGTTATCAAACCATAAAAAATAAGGTTTAGCTATTTTTAGCTAGACCTTTTTTCGTAACCAAATCAAATAAACGCCTAATACAAAGAATAAAATAGTTAGGCATATAACAGTTTCAGCCAATACCAGATAATCCAGAAATGGAAGTTTCAAGATTCCCTGAGCCATCTTGAGCGAGGTAGCCGTGATAATGGTTGGGAAGGTGAGGGCTGAGAAGGCTGGTTGAAAGCCTTGTTTTAAAATATTGGGTAGTCGAGTTAAAACAAAGAAAAAGAAGGATTGAGAAGCCAAAATCATGGCAATCAAGAGCCAAGTCGGTAGGCTGGCTCCTCCAACTCGAACCAGGGAAGCCAAGAGCAGAGAGAAAGGAGCACAGTAGATTCCTTCTTGCCCAAGCAAGGCTACTGGGAGCGGATGTTTCTTTAAATCACTATAAATAAGGGGATAGAGATATAAGGTCAAGACAAAACCAAAACTCAAGGTCGCATAGGCAATCTCGATAATGCCTACCAGAGGATAAGTCAAGGCAGCCACTGCTATCCCTACATAGAGAACCGTCCAGCTAGGAGTGGAATGAACCCTCCGACCAGGACAGGCAAATTTGATGGTGAATCCAGCAATCAAGACCAAATCCAAGAGAAATGAAAACCACCAGAGCCCTTGCGCTACTATAGGAAGATGAGCGAACACACGAAAGACATAGGTCGATAAAATCATTCCAGCCATGGGGAAGGTAGCCATTCCTGACAAAAGAGGTGGCTTGGTCAATTCTTGCTTGGTTTCTTTCCAATTAAGCAAATGAAGAATCAGAAAGAATATCCACAAAATCAAACCGGACATACTCAGTAGATGTGACAGAACTGGCAACATATCTAAAACGAGATTCCCAGCTCCTGCTAAACCGAGCAAACAACCAGAAAATACCAAGGGGAGTTTTTTCATCCTAACCTCCAATAATTATGTTAGTTTCAGTATAGCATAAAAGCGCTTAAATGAGGGATTAAAAAAAACGAAGTCCGTGGATTTCAGACTCCATTTTTTGCTCAGATATGAATTAAGCATACGGTTGCAATTCTGGATTAATTGGTGTATTGGCTAGGTTATTAGCATAGTTACAAAGACTTGCTAGACTGACACCAAGGACTACATCCAAGGCATTTTGTTGCGTGTAACCAGCTTCTAAAAACTCAGACAAAGCTTCATCTCCTACACGACCTTTGGTATTGATAACCGCCAAAGTAAACTTAGCTAGGGTATCCAATTTAGGATCTGTTTCAATCGGAGTGCGATTACGAAGGGCTTGAAGCAGGTCATCATTCATCTGGATTTGTTTGATGGAAAAGGCTGTGTGACCTGCGACACAGAAGGCACAACCATTAGTTACGGCTGCCGTGATTTGCACCACTTCACGCTCAACAGGTGTCAAGCTGTTGCGACGGTTGATAGCTCCGACAGTTCTGTAGGCTTCTAGGGCAGTAGGTGCATTAGCCAAGAGTCCGATTAGATTTGGAATAAAGCCATTGTTGTCTTTTTCTACTGTTTCAAGAACTTCTTTCACTTCTGCTGGTGCTGATTCTACTGTATGGATTGTAAATGTTGTCATCATAAAACCTCTTTTCATTTTGTTGAAACCTAGTCTATCACAGATTCTATACCTTGTATAATATATATTTTAAATTGCACTGATAAAAATTCTTTATGAAAGTAAAAAATCACACGAGCTGTGTGATTTCATTATTTATCAAAATACTTTTTAGTCTCAGCAATAACGACTGGCGACAAGACTAAAAGGGCAATCAAGTTTGGCAGAGCCATCAAGGCATTGACAATATCTGCGATAATCCAAACCATATCCAACTCGATAAATCCTCCCAACAAGACCATGAGCACAAAGACCACACGGTAGAGCCAGATGAAACGAACACCAAAGAGAAACTCGAAACAACGTTCTCCATAATAGTTCCAACCTAGAATCGTCGTGAAGGCAAAGAGCACAAGGAAAATGGTCAAGAGGGCAGGCCCAAAGTGTGAAAAGACTGTTGAGAAGGCTGACTGAGTCAAAGCTACTCCATTCAAGTCACTATTCCATACTCCTGTCACCAAAATGGTCAAACCAGTTAGAGTACAGATGATGAGGGTATCAATAAAGGTTCCTGTCATGGAAATCAAACCTTGCTCTACTGGTTCATTCGTCTTAGCAGCCGCAGCTGCAATGGGAGCAGAACCCAGACCAGATTCGTTTGAGAAGACACCGCGCGCCACACCATTTTGGATAGCCATTCGAATGCTAGCACCGGCAAAGCCACCTACCGCAGCAACCGGACTAAAGGCTGATGTTAAGATTAAAGCGATTGTGGCAGGAATTTTCTCGATATTAAAGAAAATAACTGTAAGAGTTCCTAGAATATAGATGATAGCCATAAAAGGAACAACGGTAGTTGAAACCTTAGAGATGGACTTGAGTCCACCAAAGACTGCAATCGCTACAAATACAGACAAAATAAGAGCTGTGATGGCTGGAGAAATAGCCGTTGTATTTTGGATAGACTCTGTAATCGAGTTGACTTGGGTGAAGGTTCCGATTCCCAACAAAGCTACTAAGACACCTGCGATAGCAAAGAAGATAGCAAGTGGTCGCCACTTTTCTCCCATCCCTAGAAGGATATAATGCATTGGTCCTCCCGCTACTGCACCATGGTCGTCCTTAGTGCGGTATTTGATTGCCAAGAGTCCTTCCGCATACTTGGTAGCCATTCCAAAGAAAGCAGCCATCCACATCCAAAAGAGGGCTCCTGGGCCACCGACCTTGATAGCCGTCGCGACTCCGATAATATTTCCCGTACCAACTGTCGCTGCGAGTGCTGTACACAAGGCCGCAAAGCTAGATACATCGCCATGCCCCTTATCCTTGGTAAAAATTAGCTGGAAGGCCTTGGGCAAACGCAAAACCTGCAAGAGTCCTAGCCGGGCAGTTAGGTAAATCCCTGTTCCGACCAAGAGAATCAAGAGGGGTGGCCCCCAAGCAAAAGCATCAATTGATTTAAGCAATTCTAACATTTCCTTCTCCTATCTTTTCAACCCCAAAAGAAAGAGCACATGCAAGATACATGTACTCTGGAATGCTTAGATAAATGCTAAAAAGCGGTCTATCCTAGCTCTGTCCTTTTACCTGAGAGTTTGAGCAGTTGCCTGCCTTGCCCCTTCGGTGCCTTTACGGTCTCTCCAGAGTTCCGTCCATTTACAGTCATGGAAAATCAAACGATTTCCCACTTCTATTAAACTTCATTCGGTGTTGGTATTTAATTGATTCTTATTTTACAAAAAATGTTGGCTTTTGTCAATGTGTTTATTAGTAAAACTTAATTCAACAGTTTTTACTGTATAAAGCCCGGAATACTTCTATCCTTTAAAAGTCACAATAGTTGCCCCGCTACCTCCAGCATTTTGCGGGGCATAGCCGAAACTCTTGACATGTTTGTTTCTTTGTAGGTATTTGGTGACTCCTTCACGGATGACACCTGTTCCGATACCATGGATGATGTCGACTTGGGCCATATTGTTAAGCAGGGCTTGGTCGATAAAGGCATCTAGCTCATTCATGGCTTCTTCATAGCGTTTTCCTCGAAGATCCAGTCTGGCTTGAGGTCCTCGTCCAGAAGTTCGTTTCACAACAATGACTTGTTTCTTCTTGACTTGCTTTTCTTGCTGGGCTTGAACAAGGTCAAATTCTTTCTCTTCCAAGGTCATCTTGATTAAACCGACTTGGGCTTCCCAGCGGCCGTCCTTAAGTTGACTGGTCAAGGTACCACGCTGTCCATAACTGAGAACCACGATATCATCTCCCACCTTTGGAGCTCGTTTTTTCTTGGCTTTTTGAAGAACCTTGTTTTTAGACAAATCTACTTTTTCAGGAGCCAATTTTTTCAATTTGGCCTTAGCTTCAATGATTTCATGGGGTTTAAGTTGAGATTTACTGTGGAGATTTTTGAGAATCTGGTCACTCTCACTGAGGGCCATGTCCACAATCTCAGAAGCCTGTTCACGCGCCTTGTTAAGCTCCGTTTCCTTTTCACGATTGAGCTCGCTGTAAAGCTTTTTAAGAGCACGGTTCATCTTGAGATTTTCTTGCTCCACCTCACGGATATTGTCCAAGCGTTTACGGCTTTCCAGCGTCTGCTCTTCCAGTTGCTCAATGATTCGATTGACATCATTGTCCTGATCGACCTGCTGGCTGGCATCCCCTACGATAACTTCAGATAGACCTAGCCGTCTGGCAATTTCAAAGGCATTGCTTCGGCCAGGAACACCCTGCATAAAGCGATAGGTCGGGCGAAGAGTTGCAGTATCAAACTCCATGCTAGCATTTTGCACAAAGGCTGTCTCAATACCGTAGGCCTTGAGTTCTGGATAGTGGGTCGTCGCCATGGTCTTGACTTGACGCAGGCGAAGGTCCTCCAGAATAGCCATGGCAAGAGCGGCTCCCTCTTGAGGATCGGTACCAGCCCCCAACTCATCCAAAAGTAAGAGCGAATGCTGATTGACTTTGCCAAGAATATCCACAATATTGGTCATGTGGCTAGAGAAGGTAGACAAGCTCTGCTCAATAGACTGCTCATCGCCAATATCAGCAAAGATTTCTTCAAAAATACCAACACGACTTCCCTTGTCTGCTAAAATCGGCAAACCTGACTGGGCCATAACCTGTGTCAAGCCCAGAGTTTTGAGCATGATGGTCTTACCACCAGTATTGGGACCTGTGATGACAATGGCTGTTAAATCTTGACCAAAATGGACATCATTTGCGACTGCATTTTTGACCAAAGGATGGCAAACATGGAGCAGTTGAATCTCTTGATTTTCTGACAGCTGAGGGACAACTGCTTGTCTTTCTTGGATAAAGCGGACCTTGGCACAAATCAAGTCTAGATGGCCGATAATCCAAGCGTCGTTGGCAATCTCAGCCGCATGAGGGCGGACACGTTCGGAAATTTCTTGGAGAATGCGAAGCATTTCATAGCGCTCATCTGCTCGTAAACTGGCAATTTCTTCGCTCAGTTTGACCACCTCACGGGGTTCAATATAGACGGTATTTCCACTAGCAGAAATATCATGAACGACACCTGCAATCTTATTGCGGTAGGTGTTTTTAACAGGTAGAACCTGACGGCCATTTCTGCTGGCAACGATTCCTTCTGTCAACATCTGCGCTTTTTGCTTGAGCAGGTCCTGTAGGACATCGCGTACCTGACTCTCGCTATCATGGATTTTTCGACGGATTCGCGCCAATTCTTCACTGGCGAAATTTTCAATGAAGCCTGCATCATTAAAGGCCTGAAGATTTCCTTGTAATTGCGGAAAATCATGTAATTTCTCAAACCAAAGGGCTAATTCTTCCAAGCTGACATTTTCCAGATTGGCATAAAAACTTTGCAGCTCTCGGCTAGAAAGAAGCACGCGCTTCAAGAGTAGGAACTCCTCAATATTGAGGTCTGCACCCATCTCCAAACGCTTGCAGACTCCTGCAATTTCCTTAGTTGCGAGAATGGTAAAATGCGGTTGCTCGACAAAGAGAACCTGCATTTCCTTCATCTCAGCAAAAGCCTGTTTGATTTTATCTGCTTTGGCAGTCGGAGCCAGCTGTCTCAATTGCTCCAAGCCCTGCTCGGTCAACAAATGAGGTTCAAACAAGGCCTTGACCTTATTGAACTCTAATGTTTCTAATATTTTCTTGTTCATCGTTATTTCCTTGTCTTTGAATGTCTAGGTGTATTATACTCAATGAAAATCAAAGAGCAAACTAGGAAGCTAGCCGCAGGTCGCTCAAAACAGTGTTTTGAGGTTGCAGATAGAATCTGGCGTGGTTTGAAGAGATTTTCGAAGAGTATTAGCTTTTTACATTCTGATAGATTCTAGTCAATCTGTAAACAAAGGGCTAGGAAAACTCCTGCCCTTTTTATCCGATTAAATTTGTCACCCAGATTTGTTTAAGCCAACTAGTTGTTACTGGTATGCTCTGGATGATGTGTTTTGCGACGATACTCTTTTCAAGAGGATTTTGTATAGCTGCCATGGGAATGGTCGCCAAGATGGTCAAGGCCATTTGCAAGACAAATAAGGTCACCAACATGGACAAGATACCTGCTGAAACTTGGAACAACTTGCCACCCAGTTTTTTACTAGGAATCAAGTGCAAGAGGAGACCAAGCAAACGACCGATGCTATAGACAATCCCAAATACAAGCAAGTAGCCGATACCAGCATAAAAGACCTTATCCAACTGGAAAAGTTGATCCGATGGGAAGAAGAAGGTTCCCTGACCTTCCTGCGGATTTGCATAAGGAAGCAATAAATGGAATTGCTCTCCCAGCCCCTTGTAAAACTGACCAGCCATAAAAGCCGATGCCATGGCTGAAATCAGGTAATAAACCTGTAAGAGCAGGCCTCTCCGATAGCCGATATAAAATCCCCAAGCCAAAACCAATAGAAGAAGGAGTGAAATCATAAGGAATCCTCAATCTTGCTCTGTTCTTGCTTGCAAGTCACGAGTTTGTGACGGAGTTCTTCGAGTTCTTGCTCCTTATCGTCAAATTCAATCTCACGGCTGAGTTGAGTTGACAAACAGTTGACTGCCAACAAAAGAGCGATCGTTTCATCGTCTGCACTAGGCATTTGTTCTTTAATTGCTTGGTATTTTTCTGTCGCAACCTTAGCGATTTCCTCCATAAAAAGGTTATCATGTTCGCTTGTCAAGGTTAATGATTTTTTCCCGAATGTAAATTTGAATCGATTTAGATTTGCCATAAAATTCACCTCACGATATTATACCAAAATTCGCTAACTTTGTCAGTTTTTACAAATTTGCCTGCTTTTATGGTACAATAGAAACTATGGCAAGTATAACACTCACACCAAGCGAAAAGGAGATCCAGGCTTTCCTTGAACACTATCAAACCAGTCTGGCTCCTAGTAAGAATCCCTATATCCGCTATTTTTTGAGACTGCCTCAGGCAACGGTTTCTATCTATACTTCTGGAAAGGTCTTACTTCAGGGTGAAGGGGCTGAGAAATACGCCAGTTTCTTTGGCTATCAGCTTGCAGAGGAAATCATCGGACAAAATCTTCCTTTGATTGGGACAGATGAGGTAGGAAATGGTTCCTACTTTGGTGGACTTGCAGTTGTGGCTTCCTTTGTCACACCTGACCAGCATGATTTCTTACGAAAACTCGGTGTGGGGGATTCCAAGACTCTGACCGACCAAAAGATCCGTCAGATTGCTCCTATTCTCAAGAAAAAAATCCAGCACCAGGCACTGCTTCTCTCACCAAGCAAGTACAACGAAGTCATTGGAGACCGCTACAATGCTGTTTCGGTTAAGGTTGCCCTCCATAATCAGGCTATCTATCTCCTCCTTCAAAAAGGACTTCAGCCTGAGAAAATTGTGATTGACGCCTTTACCAGTGCTAAAAATTATGACAAGTACTTGGCTCAAGAAGCCAATCGTTTCAGCAATCCTATCAGCTTAGAAGAAAAGGCTGAGGGCAAATACTTGGCTGTAGCAGTTTCTTCTATCATTGCGCGTGATCTCTTTCTGGAAAATCTAGAAAATCTAGGACGAGAACTGGGCTATCAGCTCCCAAGTGGAGCTGGAACAGCTTCTGATAACGTTGCTAGCCAGATTTTACAAGCCTATGGTATGCAGGGACTCAACTTCTGCGCCAAATTGCACTTTAAAAATACTGAAAAAGCGAAAAAACGCTTAGAAAGGTAAGTTATGAATTCATTTAAAAATTTCTTAAAAGAGTGGGGATTATTCCTCCTGATTCTGTCATTACTAGCTTTAAGCCGTATCTTTTTTTGGAGCAATGTCCGCGTAGAAGGTCATTCCATGGATCCTACCTTAGCGGACGGCGAAATTCTCTTTGTTGTCAAACACCTCCCTATTGACCGTTTTGATATCGTAGTGGCCCACGAGGAAGATGGCAATAAGGACATTGTCAAACGTGTCATCGGAATGCCTGGCGATACTATCCGTTACGAAAACGATAAACTTTACATCAATGATAAAGAGACGGACGAACCTTACCTAGCTGACTACATCAAACGTTTCAAGGATGACAAACTCCAAAGTACCTACTCAGGCAAGGGCTTTGAAGGAAATAAAGGAACTTTCTTTAGAAGTATCGCTCAAAAAGCTCAAGCCTTCACAGTTGATGTCAACTACAACACCAACTTTAGCTTTACTGTTCCAGAAGGAGAATACCTTCTCCTCGGAGACGACCGCTTGGTTTCTAGCGACAGCCGCCACGTAGGTACTTTTAAAGCAAAAGATATCACAGGGGAAGCTAAATTCCGCTTCTGGCCAATCACCCGTATCGGAACATTTTAAGAAATCGAAGAGGCCGAGAATCAACAATCTCAGCCTCTTCTTCTATCGTGATAATATGATTATTCACTATCCAGTTTGATTAAGATAGAAACAAAGTTATACTCAATGAAAATCAAAGAGCAAACTAGGAAGCTAGCCGCAGGCTGTACTTGAGTACG
>NZ_JUUO01000008.1 GCF_001074975.1 Streptococcus pseudopneumoniae
ACGTCAGCTTCACCTTGGATTATATATGTGACTGACTTCGTCAGTCTTATCTACAACCTCAAAGCGGTGCTTTGAGCAACCTGCGGCTAACTTTCTAGTTTGCTATTTGATTTTCATTGAGTATTAACTGAAAAGCATGACTAGGAATATCATTGAATATGGTTAGCTAAATCTTCCTGAGCTTTTTTATTTGACTCAGCTTTTTCTTTCAGCCATTTTTCATAGAGTTCTTGGTACTGTTTAGCAGTTACTGCCTCTTTTTGCAATTCAACATATTTGTAGTTATCAGCATTTCCTTTATTCCCAACGAATGAGAATGGGCCTGTAAACGGTACAGTCTTACGGAAGATTGGGTTGGCTCCACCACTTTGAACTGGTAGGAAGAGGGCACTATCTGTCAACCAAGCTTGGGCTTCAGCATATTTTTCATAGCGAGCTTGAGTATCTGTGATTTCCGCATCTGCCTGATCCAAGAGTTTCTTGTAGTCAGCAAGACCAATCTTGTCCTTAACTTCCTTATCTTTTCCTTCAAACAAGCCCATGTTTTTCAACTGAGAACCAAAGTCTGGATCCAAGAGATCAAGATAGGTTTTCGGATCTGAGAAATCCCCACTCCAACCCGAGATATCAATGTCGTAATCCTTTTGATCAGCGGTGTCCGCAAAGAAAGTTGCCTGATCTTTTTCATCTGGAGAAAGTTGAATCACATCAATAACAATGTTATCCGATCCAAGTGTTTCTTCCACTGTTTGTTTGAAAGACCCAGCCTGTTGCACATCCAACTTAGCAGTCTGGTCAACTGGCATATCCAAATGAATTTGGAAAGTTACTCCCTGAGCTTGCAGACTTTCTTTGGCCTTAGCAAACTTCTCTTTGGCCTTTTCAGGATTCAAGAAGGCTTGCTTACCATCATTTAGGTTGATGTTTGCCCAATCTTTACCGTAGTTGACAATTTTCTCATTGACAATGTCACCGAAGTTCTTATCGCCAACTTGGACAAAGTTACTTGGTGTAACTGTGTTACGCAAGATACGGTCTGCTCCATCTTCACCATTTGTCTGTGCTGCATAGGCATGACGGTCAAAGGCAAAGTTGATAGCCTGACGGAAATCCTTATTTTGCATAGCTGCACGTGAATATGTCTTTTCCTTATCAGACTGTTTCATAGTCTGCTTGTAGCTTTGACGATTCACGTTGAAAAGATAATAGAAAGTAACTGAGTTTTGCGGTGTGTAGGTAATCTTGTCCTCATTCCCCTTCTTGAGTTCAGCAAACACTGAACTTGTTGGGAAGATACGGCCATCAGTATAATTACCATCCAAGAAACCTCTTGCAATGCTGTCTTGGTCAGAACCGTCAAAGAAAGAAAGTTTCACTTTCTCGATTTTAACATTGTCCTTATCCCAGTAATTAGGGTTTTTATCAAGTTCAATCAAAGATTTTGATGTGAATGATTTAAATAAGTAAGGACCATTTGACAAGATACTTGATGGTGTCACACTTCCAAAGTCATCTCCCTTAGACTTCAAGAAAGCTTCGTTTACCGGACTAAGAATACTTGCTGTTGTTTTAGAGTTCCAATAAGTCTCAGGTTGGTTGAGGGTGTATTGTAGCGTGTAATCATCCACTGCCTTAACACCAACAGTTCCAAAATCAGATGATTTCCCTTCAACATAGTCTGCTAGCCCTTTAATAGAGTCTTGTACCAAGTACAAGTTTTCAGCCTTTTTATCCGCTGCATACTTAAGACCAGTCACAAAGTCATGAGCTGTTACATCCGCATACTCTTCTCCTTCAGAAGTGTACCATTTAGCCCCCTGACGGATCTTATAAGTGTAGGTCAAACCATCTTTTGACACAGTCCATGACTCAGCCATAGATGGGATGAGGTTGCCGTACTGGTCATTTTCCAATAAACCATCAATCAAGTTGGTTGTGATACTAGATGTAGAATCTCGGGTAGAAGTAATATAATCCAAGGTATCTGGGTTATTAACAAAGATATAAGAGCAAGTCTTGTCTGTATTACTTGATTGGGAAGCCCCACATGCCGCTAGAGCTAGACCTGCTGTCAAAGCCATAGCTCCAAAAAGCATAACTTTTGATTTCTTCATGATTATTCTCCATTTTTTACAGTATGTGAAATATGGCTCTATAATATTTGTAGTGGGTAAATCCCCTATGGATATTATGGAGCCTACTTTGTTG
>NZ_JUUO01000102.1 GCF_001074975.1 Streptococcus pseudopneumoniae
TGTAGAAAAAAAGTCCCATAAGATCTATAATGAAAAGCAACCAAACCATCATTAGAAAGAATCCTATGGAACAATTACATTTTATCACAAAACTTCTTGATATCAAAGACCCAAATATCCAAATTATAGATATCGTTAATAGGGACACACATAAAGAAATCATCGCTAAATTGGATTATGAGACTCCATATTGTCCTGTTTGCGGAAGTCTAATGAAGAAATATGACTTTCAAAAACCGTCTAAGGTTCCTTACCTTGAAACGACTGGTATGCCTACTAGAATTCTCCTTAGAAAGCGTCGATTCAAGTGCTATCATTGCTCGAAAATGATGGTAGCTGAGACTTCTCTCGTCAAGAAGAATCACCAAATCCCTCGTATCATCAACCAAAAGATTGCCCAGAAGCTAATTGAGAAGACTTCTATGACCGATATTGCCCATCAGCTGTCTATTTCAACTTCAACTGTTATTCGCAAGCTCAATGACTTCTGTTTTAAGTCTGATTTTTCTTACCTCCCTGAGATTATGTCCTGGGACGAATATGCCTTTACTAAGGGAAAGATGAGTTTCATTGCTCAAGATTTTCATAAGCTCAATATTATCACTGTTCTTGAGGGTAGAACACAAGCTATCATTCGAAATCACTTTCTGCGCTACGATAGATCCGTTCGTTGTCAGGTGAAAATCCTTACTATGGATATGTTTAGTCCTTATTATGACTTGGCTAAACAGCTTTTTCCGTGTGCCAAAATCGTTCTAGATCGCTTCCACATTGTACAACATCTTAGCCGTGCTATGAGTCGTGTGCGTGTCCAAATCATGAATCAGTTTCATCGAAAATCCCATGAATACAAGGCTATCAAGCGCTACTGGAAACTCATTCAACAGGATAGCCGTAAACTGAGTGATAAGCGATTTTATCGCCCTACTTTTCGCATGCACTTAACCAATAAAGAGATTATAGACAAGCTTTTGAGCTATTCAGAAGACTTGAAACACCACTATCATCTCTATCAACTCTTGCTTTTTCACTTTCAGAATAAGGAACCGGAGAAATTTTTCGGACTCATTGAGGAAAATCTAAAGAAAGTTCATCCTCTTTTTAAGACTGTCTTTAAAACATTTCTAAAGGACAAAGAGAAAATCGTCAATGCCCTTCAGTTACCCTATTCTAATGCCAAATTAGAAGCAACCAATAATCTCATCAAACTTATCAAACGCAATGCCTTTGGTTTTCGGAACTTTGAAAACTTCAAAAAACGGATTTTTATCGCTCTGAATATCAAAAAAGAAAGGACGAAATTTGTCCTTTCTCGAGCTTAGCTTTTCTTCAACCCACTACAGTTGACAAAGAGCC
>NZ_JUUO01000103.1 GCF_001074975.1 Streptococcus pseudopneumoniae
GATTTCTTTGGTTGCAGGGCTAACAAATGGTGAATTAATCGCTCCAATGACTTACGAAGAGACAATGACGAGCGACTTTTTTGAAGCTTGGTTTCAGAAGTTTCTCTTACCAACATTAAACACACCATCAGTTATTATTATGGATAATGCAAGATTCCATAGAATGGGTAAGCTAGAACTCTTGTGTGAAGAATTTGGACATAAACTTTTACCTCTTCCTCCCTACTCACCTGAGTACAATCCTATTGAGAAAACATGGGCTCATATCAAAAAGCACCTCAAAAAGGTATTACCAAGTTGCAATACCTTTTACGAGGCTCTTTTGTCCTACTCCTGTTTCAGTTGACTATACTAATTTTTAAGAAAGCAATAAAAAATTTTTTGGTGCAATGTATAATATATGTACTTATGGGATGAAAATTTCTGATCTTTTGATTTTAAATGAGTATTAGTTTACGTTATAGTCTAAATTTGATATCACTTTGACGGAAGTGACTATAAATTCTTTTGCACCCGTGTTTTGTTGTGTAATGTTTCTTGATTATTTTAAACAGAATCTTTTATGACGTTTGTCATATTGGCTCATGACAGAAGACTCTAGTGCCCCAACCTATAAAGAAATATAATAGGTATATCAAATGGAGGAAGAAAAAATGAAATATAAAGTAATTGTCGCAATGAGTTTAGTAGTAGCAGGAGTCATGACCTATCTCATGTTTTCAGGATTAGACGAAGGCTTCTATCATTTTCCTTGGGAGCTATTTGCAGGATTTGGTATGATGTCTTGGTTGATCCGAGAAGGTTTGAAATTGGTCTCAGATGTGAAAAAGGAGTTTGAGGAATGAAAAAAGCGATTCTCTATCTCTTTATTGGACTGTCACTAGTGGTATGGTTGGTCGAAATGTTTACAGGGTGGTTTGACCAAGCCTTCCTTCACCAAGTCATCCGCGGTGCCTGGGGACTAGGATTTATGATTTTTATCGCCTTTCCGATGGGGAAGGAGTGGTTGAAAGGAGAATATCATGAACATGATTAAGGTAGAAAGCCTAAATAAAAGCATTAAGAGCAAGGCTATATTGAAGGATATTTCCTTTGAGGTGGCTGAAGGCGAATGCGTCGCCTTGATTGGTCCCAATGGTGCTGGTAAGACAACACTCTTGGACTGTTTGCTTGGAGATAAACTGGTCACCAGCGGTCAAGTATCCATCCAAGGCTTGCCAGTGACGAGCTCTCAGTTAGACTACACAAGATCCTACCTCCCTCAAGAAAATGTCATCGTTCAGAAATTAAAGGTCAAAGAGTTGATTGCTTTCTTTCAAAGCATTTACCCAAATCCCTTGAGCAACCAGGAAATCGATCAACTACTGCAGTTTGACCAGCAACAGAAAGAGCAATTTGCAGAAAAATTGTCAGGTGGGCAGAAGCGTCTCTTCTCTTTTGTCTTGACCTTGATTGGCCGACCAAAGCTTGTCTTTTTAGATGAGCCAACTTCGGCCATGGATACCTCAACCCGTCAACGTTTTTGGGAAATTGTTCAGGATTTAAAAACACAAGGAGTCACCATTCTCTATTCGTCTCATTATATCGAAGAGGTAGAGCATACAGCGGACCGGATTTTGGTCTTGAATAAGGGAGAGTTGATTCGTGATACGACGCCTCTAGCTATGCGCAGTGAAGAGATTGAAAAGCACTTTATCCTACCTTTGAGATACAAGGAAGTCGTTGAGCAGTCAAACTTGGTTGAAAACTGGTCACAAAAACAAGATGCCTTGCAAGTAGTTACACGTGAAGCGGACGCTTTCTGGCAACTGTTAGTCCGAGCAGGATGTAGGATTCAAGAAATTGAAGTCAATAACCGTAGCTTGCTAGATACAATTTTTGAAGAAACACAAAAGGGAGATGACTAAGATGAAACGATGGATCGCACTAAACAAGATAGAATTTCTATTGACCAAACGACAATTAGTCTATTATCTATTATCCGTAGGGATGCCGACGGCCTTCTATTTATTCTTTTCAGGCATGTACCAGGACACACCAGGTGGACCAGATAATTTTATGCGTGATTACCTCATCTCCATGACAGCTTTTTCTATGATGTCGACAGCTATGTTTTCATTCCCAGCTGTTTTACATACCGATAAGATCAATAACTGGCAGAAAACATTGCGCCATAGCCCTGTAAATATGGTAGAATATTATCTATCAAAGATAACAAGTATGATGGTTGATTATTTGGTCTCAATCTTGGTTGTTTTCTCAGTTGGGCATTTGGTCAGAGGTGTGGATATGCCTCTAGGAAGTTGGGTTGGAGCTGCTCTCTTGCTGATAGTAGGAAGTGCTGCTTTTGTAGCGCTTGGCTTGACCTTGACTCTCTTACCAACTAGTCAGCTGATGTCAGTCGTGGGCAATCTTCTCTATCTAGGCTTGGCTGTGTTAGGCGGACTCTGGATGCCTATCTCTTTATTTCCAGACTGGATGCAAGCAATCGGGAAGTGCCTACCAACTTATCAGTTGATGGAGTTGCTCAAGACCTTCTTAAACGAGGGTAGCATCAATCTATCAGCCTCAGTTTATCTACTTGTTTTTTCAGCAGTTTTGTTTGGTTTGACCATTTACATTCAAGGTCATAAGGAGAATGCTTAATGCTTGAAAGACTGAAAAGCATACACTATATGTTTTGGGCCAGTTTAATTTTTATGATTTTCCCCATCCTTCCTGTAGTGACTGGGGAGCTTGCTGTCTGGCATTTATTGCTTGATATTCTATTTGTAGTGGCGTATTTGGGTGTTTTAACAACTACGAGTCAGCGTCTATCTTGGCTATATTGGGGCCTCATGCTGACTTATGTAGTTTGGAACACCGCCTTTGTTGCTGTAAATTATATTTGGTTCTTCTTTTTCCTATCTAATCTCTTAAGTTATCATTTCAGCGTAGGTAGTTTAAAGTCTTTACATGTCTGGACTTTTCTCCTTGCTCAAGTCCTTGTTGTGGGGCAACTTGTGATTTTTCAGGAAATCGAAGTTGAGTTTCTATTCTATATACTTGTAATTCTTGCTTTTGTCGATTTGATGACTTTTGGTTTGGTGCGGATTCGAATTGTAGAGGATTTGAAAGAAGCTCAGGCTAAGCAAAATGCCCAGATAAATCTATTGCTTGCTGAAAATGAACGCAGTCGTATCGGTCAAGATTTGCATGATAGCTTGGGACATACCTTTGCTATGCTTAGTGTTAAAACTGATCTAGCCTTGCAGTTATTTCAAATACAGGCTTATCCACAGGTGGAAAAGGAATTAAGAGAAATTCACCAGATCAGCAAGGATTCCATGAATGAAGTACGAACCATCGTGGAAAATCTGAAATCACGGACCCTAGCATCAGAGCTTGAGACTGTTAAGAAGATGCTGGAAATTGCTGGCATTGAGGTTCAAGTTGACAATCAATTGGACAAGGCTAGTTTGACTCAGGATGTGGAGTCGACGGCTGCTATGGTTTTGTTAGAACTGGCGACCAATATCATCAAGCATGCCCGAGCTTCTAAGGCCTATTTAAAATTAGAACGGACAGAGAAAGAACTCATTCTAACAGTGAGAGATGATGGCTGTGGCTTTGATTTTATAAAGGGAGATGACCTCCATACAGTCCGAGATCGTGTTCTTCCATTTTCGGGAGAAGTAAAGGTAACTAGTCGGAAACAACCGACAGAAGTTCAGGTTCGACTACCTTATAAGGAGAGAAACTAAGATGAAACTACTTGTTGCAGAAGATCAAAGTATGTTGCGAGATGCCATGTGCCAGCTGCTCACGCTTCAACCGGATGTAGAGACTGTCTTGCAAGCGAAAAATGGAGCTGAAGCCATCCAAATCTTGGAAAAAGAAGTGGTGGATATTGCCATTCTTGACGTTGAAATGCCAGTCAAGACGGGATTAGAAGTACTGGAATGGATCAAACAAGAAGTTCCTGGAATCAAGGTGGTTATCGTTACGACCTTTAAACGCCCAGGTTATTTTGAACGAGCGGTCAAGGCTGAAGTGGATGCTTATGTCTTGAAGGAGCGAAGCATCGCCGAGCTCATGCAAACCCTGCATACGATGCTAGAAGGACGAAAGGAATATTCTCCAGAGCTGATGGAAGTGGTGATGACGCATCCCAATCCATTAACAGAACAAGAAACCGCAGTTTTAAAGGGAGTCGCTCAGGGGTTATCTAATCAAGAAATTGCAGACAAACTTTATCTATCCAACGGAACCGTCCGAAACTATGTCACCAATATTCTTTCGAAACTAGATGCAGGTAATCGAACAGAGGCAGCTAATATCGCGAAAGAATCTGGCTGGTTGTGATACTATCTTATCTCGAAAACCATTGTGTACTAAAATTGAAGTGATACAATGAAATAATTTGTATCTTGAGGGGGGCTTAGTTTCCTCCTTTTTGTTTCGTCTAATACTCTTCGAAAATCTATTCAAATCACGTCAGCTTCACCTTGGATTATATATGTGACTGACTTAGTCAGTCTTATCTAGAACCTCAAAGCAGTGCTTTGAGTAACCTGAGGCTAGCTTCCTAGTTTGCTCTTTGATTTTCATTGAGTATAAGATGGTAGCAAAGAGCTAAAATTGCTAAATTACCAAACTAAGTTCCACCGCTAGTACAAGTGGAAGTTACTTTGAGAAGTTACGCATCGCTAAAATTAACAATAAAAAAGAAAAATATCTTGACAACAAAGAGAAAATTTTGTTACAATAATAGACGGTACTTTTTACTTTTGGTCTCTCAAGAGTGTACAGGGACGTGCTGACAAATGTTGCAAAAGTACACACAGATGATAGCTGTCACCAAGTGTATCATCACCAAAAATAAAAAACACAGGAGAATGTAGATGCCTACAATTAACCAATTGGTTCGCAAACCGCGTAAATCAAAAGTAGAAAAATCTAAATCACCAGCTTTGAACGTTGGTTACAACAGTCATAAAAAAGTTCAAACAAACGTTTCTTCACCACAAAAACGTGGTGTTGCAACTCGTGTTGGAACAATGACACCTAAAAAACCTAACTCAGCCCTTCGTAAATTCGCTCGTGTACGTTTGAGCAACCTTATCGAAGTTACTGCCTACATCCCAGGCATCGGACACAACTTGCAAGAGCACAGCGTGGTGCTTCTTCGTGGTGGACGTGTAAAAGACCTGCCAGGGGTACGTTACCATATCGTCCGTGGTGCACTTGATACTGCAGGTGTTAACGATCGTAAACAAGGCCGTTCTAAATACGGTACTAAACGTCCAAAAGCATAAGGAAAGGGGATAAAGAGAAATGAGTCGTAAAAATAGAGCTCCAAAACGTGACGTATTGCCAGATCCGCTTTACAATTCACAACTAGTTACTCGTCTTATCAACCGCGTTATGCTTGATGGTAAACGTGGTACAGCTGCTTCAATCGTTTACGGTGCCTTTGAACAAATCAAAGAAGCTACTGGAAACGATGCACTTGAAGTATTTGAAACAGCTATGGAAAACATCATGCCTGTACTTGAAGTACGTGCCCGTCGTGTTGGTGGTTCTAACTACCAAGTCCCAGTTGAAGTTCGTCCAGAACGTCGTACAACACTTGGACTTCGTTGGTTGGTAACAATCGCTCGTCTTCGTGGTGAACACACAATGCAAGACCGTCTTGCAAAAGAAATCTTGGATGCTGCTAACAACACTGGTGCAGCTGTTAAGAAACGTGAAGACACTCACCGTATGGCTGAAGCTAACCGTGCATTCGCACACTTCCGTTGGTAAGATCAAGATACTAAGGGCGTTAAAAAAGCGACTGAAAATTAGGAAGCTTGACGAAGAATCGAAGATTCTAGGAGAGCCTATCTATTTTCCAAGCTTTTAGCCTGAGTTCGATTCAACTTGTAAATCTACAAGTCAAAACCAACAATAGCATGAAAACATTGAGAACGGGTAGGTCCTGCCTATCCGTTTTTATTAAAATCATGTTATAATAGAATAGAAATCAAAAATAAATAGGAGAAACAAACCTCATGGCACGCGAATTTTCACTTGAAAAAACTCGTAATATCGGTATCATGGCTCACGTCGATGCTGGTAAAACAACAACTACTGAGCGTATTCTTTACTACACTGGTAAAATCCACAAAATCGGTGAAACTCACGAAGGTGCGTCACAAATGGACTGGATGGAGCAAGAGCAAGAACGTGGTATTACTATCACATCTGCTGCGACAACAGCTCAATGGAACAACCACCGCGTAAACATCATCGACACACCAGGACACGTGGACTTCACAATCGAAGTACAACGTTCTCTTCGTGTATTGGATGGTGCGGTTACCGTTCTTGACTCACAATCAGGTGTTGAGCCTCAAACTGAAACAGTTTGGCGTCAAGCAACTGAGTATGGAGTTCCACGTATCGTATTTGCCAACAAAATGGACAAAATTGGTGCTGACTTCCTTTACTCTGTAAGCACACTTCACGATCGTCTTCAAGCAAATGCACACCCAATCCAATTGCCAATCGGTTCTGAAGATGACTTCCGTGGTATCATCGACTTGATCAAGATGAAAGCTGAGATCTATACTAACGACCTTGGTACAGATATCCTTGAAGAAGATATTCCAGCTGAATACCTTGACCAAGCTCAAGAATACCGTGAAAAATTGATCGAAGCAGTTGCTGAAACTGACGAAGAATTGATGATGAAATACCTCGAAGGTGAAGAAATCACTAACGAAGAATTGAAAGCTGGTATCCGTAAAGCAACTATCAATGTTGAATTCTTCCCTGTATTGTGTGGTTCAGCCTTCAAGAATAAAGGTGTTCAATTGATGCTTGATGCGGTTATTGACTACCTTCCAAGCCCACTTGATATCCCAGCAATCAAAGGTATTAACCCAGATACAGAAGCTGAAGAAACTCGTCCAGCATCTGACGAAGAGCCATTTGCAGCTCTTGCCTTCAAGATCATGACAGACCCATTCGTAGGTCGTTTGACATTCTTCCGTGTTTACTCAGGTGTGCTTCAATCAGGTTCATACGTATTGAACACTTCTAAAGGTAAACGTGAGCGTATCGGACGTATCCTTCAAATGCACGCCAACAGCCGTCAAGAAATTGACACTGTTTACTCAGGTGATATCGCTGCTGCCGTTGGTTTGAAAGATACTACAACTGGTGACTCATTGACAGATGAAAAAGCTAAAATCATCCTTGAGTCAATCAACGTTCCAGAACCAGTTATCCAATTGATGGTTGAGCCAAAATCTAAAGCTGACCAAGACAAGATGGGTATCGCCCTTCAAAAATTGGCTGAAGAAGATCCAACGTTCCGCGTTGAAACAAACGTTGAAACTGGTGAAACAGTTATCTCTGGTATGGGTGAGCTTCACCTTGACGTCCTTGTTGACCGTATGCGTCGTGAGTTCAAAGTTGAAGCAAACGTAGGTGCTCCTCAAGTATCTTACCGTGAAACATTCCGCGCTTCTACTCAAGCTCGTGGATTCTTCAAACGTCAGTCCGGTGGTAAAGGTCAATTCGGTGATGTATGGATTGAATTTACTCCAAACGAAGAAGGTAAAGGATTCGAATTCGAAAACGCAATCGTCGGTGGTGTGGTTCCTCGTGAATTTATCCCAGCGGTTGAAAAAGGTTTGGTAGAATCTATGGCTAACGGTGTTCTTGCAGGTTACCCAATGGTTGACGTTAAAGCTAAGCTTTACGATGGTTCATACCACGATGTCGACTCATCTGAAACTGCCTTCAAGATCGCGGCTTCACTTGCCCTTAAAGAAGCAGCTAAATTAGCACAACCAGCTATCCTTGAGCCAATGATGCTTGTAACAATCACTGTTCCAGAAGAAAACCTTGGTGATGTTATGGGTCACGTAACTGCTCGTCGTGGACGTGTAGATGGTATGGAAGCACACGGTAACAGCCAAATCGTTCGCGCTTACGTTCCACTTGCTGAAATGTTCGGTTACGCAACAGTTCTTCGTTCTGCATCTCAAGGACGTGGTACATTCATGATGGTATTTGACCACTATGAAGATGTACCTAAGTCAGTACAAGAAGAAATCATTAAGAAAAACAAAGGTGAAGACTAATCAGTCCTCACTCTAGAAGGAAGTCACTTAGTGGCTTCCTTTTGTCTTTAGAAAATACCTCTAAATATGGTAAAATAGTAGGAGAATAATGTGAGGAAAATGAATGTCAAATAGTTTTGAAATTTTGATGAATCAACTGGGAATGCCTGCTGAAATGAGACAGACTCCTGCTTTAGCACAGGCTGATATTGAGCGAGTTGTGGTTCATAAAATTAGTAAGGTATGGGAGTTTCATTTCGTATTTTCTAATATTTTACCGATTGAAATCTTTTTAGAATTAAAGAAAGGTTTGAGCGAAGAATTTTCTAAGACTGGCAATAAAGCTATTTTCGAAATCAAGGCTCGGTCTCAAGAATTTTCAAATCAACTCTTGCAGTCCTATTATAGAGAGGCTTTTTCTGAGGGGCCATGTGCTAGTCAAGGTTTTAAGTCCCTTTATCAAAATTTGCAAGTTCGTGCTGAGGGGAATCAACTATTTATTGAAGGTTCCGAGGCGATTGATAAGGAACATTTTAAGAAAAATCATCTTCCTAATTTAGCCAAACAACTTGAAAGATTTGGTTTTCCAACTTTTAACTGTCAGGTCGAGAAGAATGATGTTCTGACTCAAGAGCAGAAAGAAGCCTTTCATGCTGAAAATGAGCAGATTGTTCAAGCTGCTAATGAGGAAGCGCTTCGTGCTATGGAACAACTAGAACTGATGGCCCCTCCTCCAGCGGAAGAAAAACCAGCCTTTGATTTTCAAGCGAAAAAAGCCGCAGCTAAACCTAAGCTGGACAAGGCGGAGATTACTCCTATGATTGAAGTCACGACGGAGGAAAATCGTCTGGTCTTTGAAGGGGTTGTTTTTGATGTGGAGCAAAAAGTGACCAGAACAGGGCGTGTTTTGATCAACTTTAAAATGACGGACTACACTTCAAGTTTTTCGATGCAAAAGTGGGTCAAGAACGAGGAAGAGGCCCAGAAGTTTGATCTAATTAAGAAAAACTCTTGGCTCCGAGTTCGTGGGAATGTGGAGATGAATAACTTCACACGCGATTTGACTATGAACGTGCAGGATGTTCAGGAAGTTGTTCACTATGATCGGAAGGATTTGATGCCAGAAGGAGAGCGTCGAGTTGAGTTTCATGCTCATACTAATATGTCGACCATGGATGCTCTGCCAGAGGTTGAAGAAATCGTTGCGACAGCTGCTAAGTGGGGACACAAGGCGGTTGCCATCACGGACCATGGAAATGTTCAGTCTTTCCCACACGGCTATAAGGCGGCTAAGAAAGCTGGAATTCAGCTAATCTATGGTATGGAAGCCAATATCGTGGAGGACCGTGTCCCTATCGTCTATAATGAAGTGGAGATGGACTTGTCGGAAGCGACCTACGTGGTCTTTGACGTGGAAACGACGGGTCTATCAGCCATCTATAATGACTTGATTCAGGTTGCTGCTTCTAAGATGTACAAAGGGAATGTTATTGCTGAGTTTGATGAATTTATCAATCCTGGACATCCCCTGTCAGCTTTTACTACTGAGTTGACTGGAATTACAGATGATCATGTCAAAAATGCTAAACCACTGAAACAAGTTCTGCAAGAATTCCAAGAATTTTGCAAGGATACAGTCTTAGTTGCCCACAATGCGACCTTTGACGTAGGCTTTATGAATGCCAACTATGAGCGTCATGGTCTTCCTAAAATTAGCCAACCGGTCATTGATACGTTGGAGTTTGCTAGAAACCTCTATCCTGAGTATAAACGCCATGGTTTGGGACCTTTGACCAAGCGTTTTGGGGTGGCGCTGGAACATCACCATATGGCCAACTACGATGCGGAAGCTACTGGTCGTCTGCTCTTCATCTTTATCAAAGAGGTGGCAGAAAAACATGGTGTGACCGATTTAGCTAGACTCAACATTGATTTGATTAGTACAGATTCTTATAAAAAAGCTCGGATTAAACATGCGACAATTTATGTTAAGAATCAAGTAGGGCTAAAAAATATCTTTAAGCTGGTTTCGTTATCTAATACCAAGTACTTTGAAGGAGTGCCACGGATTCCAAGAACGGTTCTAGATGCCCATCGGGAGGGCTTGATTGTAGGATCAGCTTGTTCAGAGGGTGAAGTTTTTGATGCAGTTGTTTCTCAAGGTGTGGATGCGGCGGTTGAGGTGGCCAAGTATTATGACTTTATCGAGGTTATGCCACCTGCCATCTATGCTCCCTTGATTGCCAAGGAGCAGGTTAAGGATATGGAGGAGCTCCAGACCATTATCAAGAGTTTGATTGAGGTTGGAGATCGTCTTGGTAAACCTGTTCTGGCTACGGGAAATGTCCACTATATCGAACCAGAAGAAGAGATTTACCGTGAAATTATCGTCCGTAGTTTGGGACAAGGAGCTATGATTAACCGAACTATTGGTCATGGGGAACATGCCCAACCAGCACCACTTCCAAAGGCTCATTTTCGAACGACAAATGAGATGTTGGATGAATTTGCCTTCTTGGGAGAGGAACTGGCTCGTAAACTGGTAATTGACAATCCCAATGCCTTGGCAGATATCTTTGAATCTGTTGAGGTTGTTAAGGGTGATTTGTACACGCCTTTCATCGACAAGGCTGAAGAAACGGTCGCTGAGTTGACCTATAAGAAAGCCTTTGAGATTTATGGAAATCCGCTACCGGATATCGTTGATTTGCGGATTGAAAAAGAATTAACATCCATTCTGGGGAATGGATTTGCCGTGATTTATCTGGCTTCCCAGATGCTGGTGCAACGTTCTAATGAACGGGGCTACTTGGTTGGTTCTCGTGGATCCGTTGGTTCTAGTTTTGTTGCGACCATGATTGGGATTACAGAAGTTAATCCTCTCTCTCCTCACTATGTCTGTGGTCAGTGTCAGTACAGTGAGTTTATCACAGATGGCTCTTACGGTTCAGGTTTTGATATGCCCAATAAGGACTGTCCTAAATGTGGTCACAAACTCAGCAAAAATGGGCAGGATATTCCGTTTGAGACCTTCCTTGGTTTTGATGGAGACAAGGTTCCCGATATCGATTTGAACTTCTCAGGCGAGGACCAG
Organism: Streptococcus pseudopneumoniae; assembly: GCF_001074975.1. Lineage (GTDB taxonomy): Bacteria > Bacillota > Bacilli > Lactobacillales > Streptococcaceae > Streptococcus > Streptococcus pseudopneumoniae_D. Next base: position 11,191 of record NZ_JUUO01000103.1, read on the forward strand.
CCAAGCGCCCACTTGGACGTCCGTGATATCTTTGGTGAGGAATATGCCTTCCGTGCAGGAACGGTAGGTACAGTGGCTGCCAAGACAGCCTATGGATTTGTCAAGGGTTACGAGCGTGACTTTGGTAAATTCTACCGAGAAGCTGAAGTAGAGCGCCTAGCCCAAGGAGCGGCTGGTGTCAAGCGAACAACAGGACAACACCCAGGGGGAATCGTTGTTATTCCGAACTACATGGATGTCTATGATTTTACGCCTGTCCAGTATCCAGCGGATGACGTGACGGCTGAATGGCAGACCACTCACTTTAACTTCCACGATATCGATGAGAACGTCCTCAAACTCGATGTACTGGGACATGATGATCCGACTATGATTCGAAAACTCCAAGACTTGTCAGGGATTGACCCTAATGAAATTCCTATGGATGACGAGGGAGTTATGGCCCTCTTTTCAGGGACTGATGTGCTCGGTGTGACACCTGAGCAAATCGGAACACCTACGGGCATGTTGGGGATTCCAGAGTTTGGAACCAACTTTGTACGTGGGATGGTCGATGAGACCCATCCGACGACTTTTGCGGAATTGCTTCAGCTGTCTGGATTGTCCCACGGTACCGATGTGTGGTTGGGCAATGCCCAAGATTTGATTAAGCAAGGAATTGCGGACCTATCAACTGTTATCGGTTGTCGGGACGACATCATGGTTTATCTCATGCATGCTGGTCTCGAACCTAAGATGGCCTTTACCATCATGGAACGGGTACGTAAGGGCTTGTGGCTCAAGATTTCTGAAGAAGAGAGAAATGGCTACATCGAAACCATGAAGGCTAATAAGGTGCCAGAGTGGTATATCGAGTCCTGTGGGAAAATTAAGTACATGTTCCCTAAAGCCCATGCGGCAGCCTACGTTATGATGGCCTTGCGTGTAGCTTACTTCAAGGTTCACCATCCTATTTATTACTACTGTGCTTACTTCTCCATTCGTGCCAAGGCTTTTGATATCAAGACCATGGGGGCGGGCTTGGAGGCTATCAAGCGCAGAATGGAAGAAATCTCTGAAAAACGGAAGAACAATGAAGCCTCTAATGTGGAAATTGATCTTTATACAACTCTTGAGATTGTCAATGAGATGTGGGAACGTGGTTTCAAGTTTGGGAAACTCGATCTCTACCGTAGTCAGGCGACAGAGTTCCTTATCGATGGGGATACCCTCATCCCGCCATTTGTTGCTATGGATGGTCTGGGAGAGAACGTTGCCAAGCAGTTGGTGCGAGCGCGTGAAGAGGGAGAATTCCTCTCTAAAACAGAGCTACGCAAGCGTGGTGGACTCTCATCAACCTTGGTTGAAAAGATGGATGAAATGGGTATTCTGGGCAATATGCCAGAGGATAACCAGTTGAGTTTGTTTGATGAGTTGTTTTAAAAAAAATTAACAGACGGACAAATATTGTCCATCTGTTTTGTTATACTTATAGTACAAAAGAAAAAGAGGTTTAAATGATGAACAATACAGGATTAGATAGGAAATATCAATTTAAAAATTTTCTAGAAAAAGATGGTAATACTTTGGCAAAGAAAGAAGCCTTAGAAGTAGTAAAGAACTTAGGATTAAAACATAATCCCTTTTATATTTATGGAGACTCGGGTTCGGGTAAAACACATCTCCTTCAAGCAATTGGAAATAATGTTCTTGAGAACGATCCAGAAAAACGAGTAAAATATATTTCTGCCGAAAACTTATTGGAAAATGAGCTAGAAATACAAAAAGTTAGAAGTGAAGAGTTTGATCTCCTAATAGTAGAGGATATTCAGGTATTGGGAGAAAAAGATGATATGATTCAAGAAAAATTTTTTAACCTCTTCAATTCTTTATTTGGTAGGAATACGCAAATTGTTTTATCGGGTAATTCTGAACCAGATCAATTGAAAAATGTTCAATCTCGTTTGATTGTGCGTTTTAAGTGGGGAATGACAGTGTGTTTAAGATCGCTTGAAGATTAACAAAAAGGACTTTAGATGAATGATCAAGAGAGACTACTAACAATTTTTTTACGTTTACAGTTAGGTACTTCACTAGGAAAAAAGCAACTGGCTCAGGAATTTGAGGTTAGTGAAAAGACGATACAGAGAGATTTTTCACTACTCCGTGATATTTTATCTAGTAACACCAGTTATAGTGGAGATTTGCTTTATAACCGTAAGACGAATAAGTATTGTTTAGCAAGTAAGTCAGTTTTTAATAAAAAGGATATTCTCGTTATTTCAAAGATTTTATTGGAAAATCGAGCACTGAACAGACCAGAAATTGCTAGCTTACTAAATAATTTACTGGTCTCGGTTCCCCGTGCTGATCAGAAAGAAATTGAGCAGATTATTGGCAGTGAAAAGCTGAACTATGCTCCCTTAACGGATCAACAAAATAGAATAGAGAAAATTTGGAATTTATCAGAAGCTATTTTGCATGAGCAGGTTCTAGACATTATCTATCAAAAACCTTATTCTGAATCTTCTAAGAGGCAGACTGTTTTACCAGTCTCTCTTTACTATGATAGGCATTATTTCTATCTGGTTGTTTACCAGTTGAAACATGCTACTTATATTACTTTAAGAGTAGACCGTATCCAGTCATGGTCTCTTAGTGGTATAGAGAAACCCTCTATTTCTTATCGAGATAAATTTAGAGATGGCGACATTCGTAACGAGAGAGTGGATGCTTTTATCGGAAAGAAAATCAGTATTGAAATCGAGTACTTGTACGATCCGATGATTGTGATGGATCAATTTCCAAATGCAAAAATAGTTGGGAAAAATGGCGATTGGACTCATTTTCAGTTTGAAAGTCAGCACACACCGGGGCTTAAACGCTGGTTGCTGGGGCAAGGGGAAGCAGTTACTGTTTTATCTCCTCGGATTTTAGTAGAGGATATGAAGCAAACAGTTCAAGAAATGATAGATAAATATAGATGAGGATAAAATGACTATTCAATTTACTTCTAAAAAGGTTGGAGAACTATTGAAAGAAGGGAAGTTGCGGATTCCTTCTTATCAAAGACCTTATAAATGGAACAGAAAACATATCCGTAATCTTTTTTATGATTTACGAGATGCTATGGACAAAAAGGAGTATCAGATTGGTTCCGTTATCTTACATGAAAATGATGGATACTTAGATGTTGTTGATGGACAGCAACGGCTAATTTCAATTTCTTTGTTTCTTCATTTATTAGATAGATTAGATAATTATAAGGGTGCTAATCAACTGCTGAGTGCTGAATTTGGAGAACTATCTTGCTATCATGCGAGTGAAAATTATAATGAGTGGGAAAATTTGACTCAATTGGTCGGCGAAAATCATGCAAAAGATATTTGCAACTTTTTATTGGAAAATTGTTCTGTCTCCGTGATTACTATGCCACAGGAACGATTATCTGAAGCCTTTCAGTTATTTGATTCTCAGAATAATCGTGGTAAATCTTTAGAACCTCATGATTTGCTCAAAGCCTATCATCTTCGCAAGCAAGATTTTGAAGATGAAAAGATTGTTGAAAAGTGGGAGCAATTTATAGAAGATAAAGATTTAAGTCTCAAAGAGTTGTTTGATAAACATCTTTTCCGTATGAGACGTTGGTCTCGAGGAGAGACAGGATTGACAAACAAGCGTTATGGTTCTTATCTCCGTTTTACAGAGGACTTTATTGACGATTTTAAAGGTGTTGATTTGAATCAGAACTTTCCATACTTAGAATTGTATCGTCATATTGAAAAGCTCCCTATGTCCATTACTATGCCAATCATTGATGGAAGTAAATTTTTTGAGTATATTGAATCTGCTCATAGAACTATTAAAGAGCATAAAGATTTTTTAAATGCAGAGTTAGGATTTTCTGATGAACCTGAAGGAGAAGAAAAAAATGTAGCTTACCCAGAAGGTATGTTGAACATTTACAATAGCTCAAAGGGGCGCTACCTCAAGTGTCACAATATATTCCTAAATATTTGCTCGCTTTTCGCAGATAGATTTGGAAAAGATGAGCTATCAAAGGAGATAGTAGAGACCTTGTTTATTTGGTCTTATTACCCTCGAATTAAGTCTAAAGCTATATATGATGCAACGGTAGGGAAATACGCTGCTGGTGGAAGTTTTAGACAAAAAGAGGCTCAAAAGCTATTTCAACTTTTATCCCATGCGGTCACTCCGAATGATTTCATTGTCAAGATAGATAGAGAATTATTTGAAAATTATACTGTGGACAAGATTATAGAAGAGGAAAAAGATAAATGGTAGAAACACATATAAGCTTATCAGTTAATCGTTTGTTAAATGAAGATACCTATGCTATTCCTCTTTATCAGAGAAATTTTGCTTGGACTTATGATGAAATTGAACAGTTATTGAACGACGTAGCAGATGCTTTTCAAGAAAATAGAGACAATTATTATTATATTGGAACATTAGTCGTTAATAAAGAGAATGATATTTTCAAGATCATAGATGGGCAACAACGGACAACTGCTCTTAATTTGATTGCTTTAGCTTTGAAGCATGAGTTTGGTTTTGATAGATTGAAAGCTGTCAATCTTACCTTCCCAGCTAGGAAGAAATCAAATAAGAATATTCAAGATTTATTTGCCAAGAAAAAAATTTTAGAGGGCGATGAAAATGAGCTGACTAGAGGTTACGGACATGCTAGAGACGCATTGAAAAAAGTGTTAGAAGAGCGCCAATTGAATCCTCAGTCTTTCGTTGATTATCTTTTTGAGAATGTCATCATTTTTCGAAGTATACTTCCTGAGGATTTAGATTTGAATCTTTATTTTGAACGTTTCAACTCTCGAGGAGAACAACTAGAGGCTCATGAGATTCTTAAGGCGCAAATGATGGCTAAGTTCGGTACAGACCAAGAAATGGCGCAAAAGTTTGCAAGAATTTGGGATGCTTGTGCAGAATTTGATAAGCCGGTAGCAAGTCAGTTTAAGATGCGGCGGAAGAGAGCAGATGACTTTCAAGAACGTGAACGTATTTTTGGATGGCATTTTACAAATTATTCATTTCATAATATTTATAATGATATTGATTTTCATCAAAATGAAAGAAGAAAGTTATCAGATATATTAGGAAAAAAGATAAATGAAAAAAATATAGAAGTAGAAAAAGATTTTGGCGATTATACTACAATCATTGATTTTCCAACATTCTTACTCCATGTATTGGCAATTGCGGAAGGTAAGAAAACTGATGAGATTCAACTAGATGATAAGAAACTCTTAGCACTATTTGATATAAAAAATAAAGATAAAACTTGGGTTATTGAATTTAGTGAATTTCTTCTTAGAATAAAACATATTTTCGATAATTACATCGTTAGAAACTCGAATACGGATTCTTCAAGTAGAAATAAGGATGAATGGTTTTTACAGAAGGGGACTTATTATGAATATCAACCAAATGGAAAATCTAAAGAGCATTACATAGTCGAAGAACGTTTTACTAATAATACGTTTTCAAATTCGGAAATTAACCAAAACATTATTCTTATCCAATCCATGTTTGCTGTGACCTTTACTGCAAATCGTGATAGTCGTTGGTTGTATGAAATCTTACAATTTCTCTCCAAACATATTGAAGAGTTAAATCAAGCAGAATTTGCTAGTCTGCTTACGGATTTTCTTGAGAAAATGGCAGTGAGATATGCTGAGGAAAGATTGTTTACTGAAGATAAAAGTATCAAAACATATGGGGAAATTCCTGTTTATGCTTTTAACTTTGTAGATTATGTTTTATGGAAAAATCGTGAAGAATTGAAGAAAGATTACGATATTGAGTTTAAAGATTTTAAATTTGCTTATCGTCGCTCCGTAGAACATTGGTTTCCACAACATCCAAATAGTGATGAAAGAGTTGAAAAGATTGATGATAAATTTTTGCACTCTTTTGGGAATCTTTGTATCATTACAGATAGTCAAAATTCGAAGTTTGGAAATTTAGTTCCAAGTGCAAAGTATAAACAGTGGGAAGGAATTTTCAATCGCCAGAGTTTAAAATTACAGATGATGGCAGACGTAACGGTAAAAAATGATAAATGGAGTATTCGTGAGATTCAATTTATGGAAAAAGAAGTGGAAAGATATGTACACGACTTTTGTTTTAGTTAATTAAAAACAAGCTTTACTAGGCTTGTTTTTAAATTTATATCATATGTGATATACTAGTAACGGAGGATATTTCATGAAACTAAGAATTTTTGCGGAAGATAAGCCGGCTGAGAAGGTGTTTGAGTATCAATTGGAACTTGCTGATCAGACAATTCTTCTATCAACAGCACTCTTGTCAGGTGCTATTGCTTTAGCAGGATTATTCTCTGCTTTGAAAGAAAAATAAAAATAGAAAAGAGAAAACAGAATGGTTTTACCAAATTTTAAAGAAAATCTAGAAAAATATGCGAAATTGTTGGTTGCGAACGGAATTAACGTGCAGCCTGGTCACACTTTGGCTCTCTCTATCGATGTGGAGCAACGTGAGTTGGCGCATCTAATCGTGAAAGAAGCTTATGCTTTGGGTGCGCATGAAGTTATCGTTCAGTGGACAGATGATGTCATTAACCGTGAGAAATTCCTCCATGCGCCGATGGAGCGTCTGGACAATGTGCCAGAATACAAGATTGCTGAGATGAACTATCTCTTGGAGAACAAGGCTAGCCGTCTTGGAGTTCGTTCTTCTGACCCAGGTGCCTTGAACGGAGTGGACGCTGACAAGCTTTCGGCTTCTGCTAAAGCTATGGGACTTGCTATGAAGCCAATGCGTATCGCAACGCAATCCAACAAGGTTAGCTGGACTGTGGCAGCTGCTGCTGGACTTGAGTGGGCTAAGAAAGTCTTTCCAAATGCTACGAGCGATGAAGAAGCGGTCGATCTCCTTTGGGACCAAATTTTCAAAACTTGCCGTGTCTACGAAGCAGATCCTGTTAAGGCTTGGGAAGAGCATGCAGCTATCCTTAAGAGTAAAGCTGATATGCTCAATAAAGAACAATTTTCAGCCCTTCACTACACAGCGCCAGGAACAGATTTGACCCTTGGTTTGCCAAAGAACCACGTTTGGGAATCAGCTGGTGCTATCAATGCCCAGGGCGAAGGATTCTTGCCAAATATGCCGACAGAGGAAGTCTTCACAGCGCCTGACTTCCGCCGTGCAGATGGTTATGTAACTTCTACAAAACCGCTTAGCTACAACGGAAATATCATTGAAGGCATTAAGGTGACCTTTAAGGATGGACAAATCGTTGACATCACTGCTGAGAAGGGTGATCAGGTCATGAAAGACCTTGTCTTTGAAAATGCAGGTGCGCGTGCCTTGGGTGAATGTGCCTTGGTACCAGATCCAAGCCCAATTTCTCAGTCAGGCATTACCTTCTTTAACACCCTTTTCGATGAAAATGCGTCAAATCACTTGGCTATCGGTGCAGCCTATGCAACTAGCGTTGTTGGTGGAGCGGAGATGAACGAAGAGGAGCTTGAAGCTGCAGGGCTTAACCGTTCAGATGTTCACGTAGACTTTATGATTGGTTCTAACCAAATGGATATCGATGGTATCCGTGAGGATGGGACACGTGTACCACTCTTCCGTAACGGAGATTGGGCAAATTAAGGAGATAATATGTTAGGAAGTATGTTCGTTGGTCTCCTAGTGGGATTTTTAGCAGGTACTCTGACCAATCGTGGAGAGCGAATGGGATGTTTTGGAAAAATGTTTCTAGGCTGGATTGGTGCCTTTATAGGCCACTTGCTTTTTGGTACTTGGGGACCGATAATAGCAGAAACTGCCATTATTCCGGCAGTACTAGGTTCCATGATTGTCTTAGCGATTTTCTGGAGACGAGGAAGTTAATTTCTTAAATCTGATACTCAATGAAAATCAAAGAGCAAACTAGGAAACTAGCCGCAGGTTGCTCAAAACACTGTTTTGAGGTTGTAGATAGAACTGACGAAGTCAGCTCAAAGCACTGTTTTGAGGTTGCAGATAGAACTGACGAAGTCAGTAACATATATACGGCAAGGCGACGTTGACGCGGTTTGAAGAGATTTTTGAAGAGTATGAAACGAAAAGGAGGTTGGTCATTGTACCAGCCTCCTTTTGAGTATGATATAATAGTTCTATGAGATTAGATAAATTTTTAGTTGCCTGCGCTGTAGGGAGTCGGACAGAGGTCAAAAACTTGCTCAAGGCTGGGCGCGTGACGGTAAATGGTAAAAAAGAAAAGTCAGCAAAATTGCAGATTGATGAAGAAAGAGATGAGATTCGCTTTGATGGGCAAGTGCTGGAGTATGAAGAGTTTGTCTACTACATGATGAACAAGCCCCAAGGAGTTATCTCAGCGACTGAGGATCCTAAGCACAGAACCGTTCTGGATTTGTTGGATGACTTGGCACGGAGTAAGGAAGTTTTCCCAGTAGGGCGCTTGGATATCGATACGCATGGTCTTTTGCTCTTGACTAATGACGGCAAGCTTGCCCATGCTCTTCTTTCACCTAAGCGTCATGTAGACAAGACCTATATGGCTCAGGTCAAGGGAATGATGACCCAAAAAGATGTAGAGACATTTGCCAAGGGTATTCCTCTCAAAGACTTTACCTGTCAGCCCGCTAGACTGGAGATTCTTTCCACAGATGCAGAAAAGAATCAAAGCCAAATCCGTGTGACCATTGCAGAAGGGAAGTTTCATCAGGTCAAGCGTATGGTGACCTACTGTGGCAAGGAAGTAGTAGACTTGCAACGTTTGACTATGGGAACGCTAGTATTGGATGAGAACTTAGAACGAGGGGAATGGCGTCGCTTGATCAAGGAGGAATTGGAAAATCTTCTTGCTAGTATTGATTAATTTGGTTTATATTCGAAAAAGGTGAGGAAGAATATCCTTGCCTTTTATGTTTTTCAGTTGCTTACTTTGTGAAAAGAGTTATAATAGACTGTAGAATAAAAGGAGGAATCTATGAACGCGATTCAAGAATCATTTACTGATAAACTATTTGCCAACTATGAAGCAAATGTCAAATACCAAGCGATTGAAAATGCTGCTAGCCACAACGGAATTTTTGCAGCTCTGGAACGTCGCCAAAGCCATGTAGACAATACACCTGTTTTCTCATTGGATTTGACCAAGGACAAGGTAACCAACCAGAAAGCGTCTGGTCGTTGCTGGATGTTTGCAGCCCTTAACACTTTCCGCCACAAGCTCATCTCGCAATACAAACTAGAAAACTTTGAGTTGTCACAAGCTCATACTTTCTTCTGGGACAAGTATGAGAAATCAAACTGGTTCTTGGAGCAAGTCATTGCGACTGCAGACCAAGACTTGACGAGCCGCAAGGTTAAATTTCTACTCCAAACACCACAACAAGACGGTGGTCAGTGGGATATGGTCGTTTCTCTCTTTGAGAAATATGGTGTCGTACCTAAATCAGTCTATCCTGAATCTGTTTCATCTAGTAGCAGCCGTGAGCTTAATGCCATTCTTAATAAATTACTTCGTCAAGATGCTCAAATCTTACGTGACCTCTTGACTTCAGGTGCTGATCAAGCAACTGTTCAGGCTAAGAAAGAAGACCTCTTGCAAGAAATCTTTAACTTCCTTGCAATGTCACTAGGTCTCCCACCACGTAAATTTGACTTTGCTTATCGTGATAAAGACAATAACTACCAAAGCGAAAAAGGTATCACTCCACAAGAGTTTTACAAGAAATATGTCGACCTTCCATTAGAAGACTACGTTTCTGTGATCAATGCTCCAACTGCTGATAAACCATATGGCAAATCATACACAGTTGAGATGTTGGGAAATGTCGTTGGTAGCCGTGCAGTTCGCTATATCAACGTACCTATGGAACGCTTGAAAGAATTGGCGATTGCTCAAATGCAAGCAGGAGAGACTGTTTGGTTTGGTTCTGATGTCGGCCAGCTCAGCAACCGTAAAGCGGGAATCCTTGCGACAGATGTTTATGACTTTGAATCAAGCATGGACATTCAACTCACTCAAGACAAGGCTGGACGTTTGGACTACAGCGAAAGCTTGATGACCCACGCCATGGTCTTGACAGGTGTTGATTTGGATGAAAATGGCAAAACAATCAAGTGGAAAGTTGAAAACTCATGGGGAGACAAGGTCGGTACAGATGGTTACTTTGTTGCTTCAGATGCTTGGATGGACGAGTACACTTACCAAATTGTTGTTCGTAAGGAATTACTAACAGCAGAAGAACAAGCTGCCTATGAAGCAGAACCAATCGTCCTTGCACCATGGGATCCAATGGGTGCCTTGGCTGAATAAATGAGATATAAAAAGAACGGTTCTATAATTTTTAGGGTTGATGGAAATTTTCCACCAACCCTATTTTAGTGTATACAAAAA
>NZ_JUUO01000104.1 GCF_001074975.1 Streptococcus pseudopneumoniae
GTACTCAAGTACAGCCTGCGGCTAGTTTCCTAGTTTGCTCTTTGATTTTCATTGAGTATAAGACTATGGTATAATAAAAGGAGGAAAAGGATGATTCTAAGACATTCGGGCATCAGCCCAACCAACGACTTGGTTGCTAAGAAGATTTTTAGTAATCCAGAAATCACTTGTCAATTTATCCGCGATATGCTGGACTTACCAGCCAAAAATGTAACCATTTTGGAGGGGAGCAATATTCATGTCTTGCCTTCCCTGCCGTACTCGGCGCAGGATTTCTATACCAGTATAGACGTCTTAGCTGAGTTGGACAATGGCACGCAGGTTATTATCGAAATCCAAGTTCATCATCAGAATTTTTTCATCAATCGCCTGTGGGCTTACCTATGCAGTCAGGTCAATCAAAACCTAGAAAAAATTCGTCAACGAGAAGGTGATACACACCAGAGTTACAAACACATCGCACCAGTATACGCTATCGCAATTGTAGATAGTAACTACTTCCAAGATGATCAAGCTTTCCATAGATTTAGTATGCGAGAGGACACTACAGGTGAAGTCTTAACTATCACAAACAATGGTCAAGAAAACCATCTGGTAAAGATGGCATTCTTGGAATTAAAAAAATACAGAGAAACCAGCAAAGATAAGGTTCGCAAGCCGTGGTTGGAGTTTTTTGGTAACAAGCCCTTTACCCAACAACCCGAGCGAGCCATCAGCCAGGCAGATCAACTGCTAGACTACAAGAGCTGGTCCGAGGAGGACAGGAAAATGTTTAGTCAACTACGTATGCGAGAAGAACAGGCCTTGTTAGCACAGGACTATGCTTTGGAGCAAGCTGAAGAAAAAGGCTTAGAACGTGGTCGAGCAGAAGGTATTGAACAGGGACTGGAGCGTGGACTTGAACGTGGGAAAGTTGAAGGGAGGGAAGAAGGAAAATTCTTTGCCTTCCTGGATATGGTACGCCAAAGCCTTCTGACTTCAGAGGTTGCAAGTCAACAGTTGAACATGACTGTCGCAGAGTTTGAGGCGCTGTTAGAAAGGCATAAGTAAGAAATCTGTGGACAAACGTTATGTAATATGAAAATAACTAAAAAGATAGCTAAATTTCTTGATGTAAAAAAGATTGGCTATCTTTTTTGTTAGGAAAATTTGAACTTTCACCTCTCTTTTCCGAATAAATAGATAGTAGCAGTGAATCTAGTAAACCTAGATTTAAAACTATGGTATAATGAAAGGAGAGAAAGTATGACTGTACGTCATCCGGGCATCAGCCCGACCAACGATTTGGTTGCTAAGAAAATCTTTAGCAATCCGGAAATCACTTGTCAATTTATTCGCGATATGCTGGACTTGCCAGCCAAAAATGTGACCATTTTGGAGGGAAGTAATATTCATGTCTTACCTTCCATGTCGTACTCGGCTCAGGATTTCTATACCAGTATAGATGTTTTGGCGGAGTTGGACAATGGCACTCAGGTAATTATTGAGATTCAGGTGCATCATCAGAATTTTTTCATCAATCGCTTGTGGGCTTATTTGTGTAGTCAGGTCAATCAAAATCTAGAAAAAATTCGCCAGCAAGAAGGCAATACTCATCAAAGTTACAAACACATCGCACCAGTATACGCAATCGCAATTGTGGACAGCAATTATTTCCAAGATGATTTGGCTTTTCACAGCTTTAGTATGCGAGAGGACACGACAGGTGAAGTCTTAACCATCACAAACAATGGACAGGAAAACCATCTAGTCAAGATGGCATTCTTGGAATTAAAAAAATACAGAGAAACCAGCAAAGACGAGGTTCGCAAGCCGTGGTTGGAGTTTTTCGGGAATAAACCCTTTACCCAGCACCCCGAGCGAGCCATCAGTCAGGCAGACCAACTGCTGGACTATAAGAGCTGGTCTGAGGAGGACAGGAAGATGTTTAGTCAACTACGTATGCGTGAAGAACAAGCTTTATTGGCTCAGGATTATGCTTTAGAAACTGCTAGGGCAGAAGGCATTGAACAGGGGTTAGAGCGTGGTCTTGAACGTGGGAAAGTTGAAGGAAGAGTTTTTGCTTTTCTAGATATGGTTCGTCAAGGTCTTTTGCCTTCTGAGGTTGCGAGTGAGCAGCTGGGCATGACTGTCGCTGAGTTTGAGGCGTTGTTGTGAGACCAGTACAAATAACGGTCAGGAAAACCACCTAGTCAAGATGGTATTCTTGTAATTAAAAAAATACAGAGAAACCAGCAAGGATAGCGTTCGCAAACCGTGGTTGGAGTTTTTTGGGAATAAGCCATTTACCCAGAATCCCCAGCGAGCCATTAGCCAAGCAGACCAACTGCTGGACTACAAGAGCTGGTCCGAGGAGGACAGGAAAATGTTTAGTGAACAACGCAGACGCGAAGAACAAGCCTTGTTAGCACAGGACTATGCCTTGTAACAAGCTGAAGAAAAAGGATTAGAGCATGGGAAAGCTGAAGGAAGTTTCGCTATGTTAGTAAATCTAGTCCGTCAAGGTCTTTTGACATCTGAAGTTGCCAGCCAGCAATTGGGGATAACTCTCGCTGAGTTTGAAGCTTTATTATGAGTTCAATCTTTATATAGTAGAAAGTTTATGAAATGGCAAGTTTTAGCTGAATACTTGCCGTTTTTACTTGACTTTTATGAGGGTTTATAAGATAATACCAAGGAAGTGAGTTCTATCCAACTGTCTATGTGGATTAGATATGAATGATTTTACTCAAGGATGATTAGTTTGTGAGATTTTCACTCAAAAATACAGTATTTGACGGGTATTTTTCTCACAAAGATGTTTTTTTCACCTTTTTTTCTAAAAATAGGTAAAAACTTTAAAAACTAGAAGAAAACCCTTGACAAATCCTGCAAATATTTATATACTGTATGGTAGTAAGATAGTCTTACGAAAAATATATAATGAAAAACAAAGGAGATAAAACGATGAAAAAAGTTTTATTGACAAGCGCAGTCGCACTCGCAGCATTTGGTGCTGTACAAGCTGTTTCAGCTGATGATTATACAGTTGATTACGACAAACAACAACAAGCTGTAGCTGATGCTGCAGCTAAGAAAGCAGCTGATGCTGCAGCTAAGAAAGCAGCAGACATTACGGCAGCTTTGCAACCAAAAAATAGAGCAGTTCTTGAGACTTATAATAAGCTTCAAAAAGCAGAAAAAGCTTATTCTACAGTAGAAGCACGTCTTCGTGCAGTTCAAGATGAGTTGACAAAACTATATCTTGCTTCAAAAACAATTGCAGATATCGAAGGTGATATGACTCAGCTTGATAAATATCTAAATGCTTCAAAAGCAGCTTTGACAGTAGCACAGAAGTTTGTTGACGGACATGCTGAATATACAGATGAAAATGGTGCTACAGTAGCTACAACTGTTTCTGCACTTAAAACTGAACGTGATCAAAAAGAAACTGAAAAAGAAGCAGCTGATAAAGCACTAGCTGAAGCAGACTTAGATTTGACAAGTGCTCGTCAAGCTGGTCAAAAAGATCCTGCTAAATTAAAAGCACTTGAAGATAAATTTAAAGATGCTGAAAAGAAATCAAAAGATGCAGGTAAAGCACTTGAAACTGCGGAAAAACGTTACAAAGAATCTGTTGCAAAACAAGATGCTTCAATTGTTGAAGTAGCAGAAATTGCTGCTCGTATTGCTGCAATTCAAGCAAAACAATCTAATGACTCTATTGGTTATGCTCGTGCAGTTGCAGGATTAGATCGCAAACTTGAGGAAAAAGAAGCAGAAAAAGCAAAACTTCTTGTAGAACTAAGTGACCAAAACGGCAATGTTCGTAAAAATCGTGATAGTGCTAAGGCCGCATTTGAAGCAGCTGAAAAAGCAGCAAAAGAAGCTTATGCTGAGTATGGTTTGACATACAATCTTGATTCTATCACTGCATCTAATGATATTCCAAGCCAAGTAAAAGTTGGTTGGGTTAAAGATGATAAAGGACAATGGGGTTATGTTGTCAATACAAAAGGTCAAAAAGCTACTGGTTGGCAATTAGTTGATGGTGCATGGTACCACTTTAACGCTGAAGGCGTAATGCAAAAATGGTGGATTAAAGATGGTAATACTTGGTACTACCTAAACGGTTCAGGTCAAATGCAAACTGGTTGGTTGCAAGACAGTGGTAAATGGTATTACCTTGAAAACTCAGGTGCTATGAAAGCTAACCAATGGTTTGAAGTTTCTGGTAAATGGTATTATGTTGACGGTTCAGGTGCCCTTGCAGTTAATACTACTGTAGGCGGATATACTGTTAACGGAAACGGTGAATGGGTTAAATAATCTAATTCAATAAAAAGAAAAAGTAGGAGATTTTTCCTACTTTTTTATTTTTACCATAAAAATTCAGTTTTTCTGGATCTTTGTCAACTGTGCTATATTGAGTTTTTGGTAATAAAATATGGTGCTACTACTAAAAATAGCATAAGTAGTGGTCAGTTCAAAACCGAAGGTGATAAAATCTATTATATCAAGGACGGTAAAAAAGTTACTGGTTGACAAAAAATTCTTCATTGATGATGAGGGAAATCGTCATGTTGGATGGAAGAAAATTGGGCTTGATTGGTATTATTTCTCTAAAGAAGATGGGATGAAGACAGGTTGGGTCAAAGATGGATTATGGTATTACTTGGATGAAACTGGTGTGATGAAAACTGGTTGGAAGCAAGTTGATGGAGTATGGTATTATCTAAACGGTTCAGGTGAAATGCAAACTGGCTGGTTGCAAGATGGTGGTACATGGTATTATCTTGCTGGCTCAGGTGCTATGAAGACAGGTTGGTACCAAGTTAGCGGTAAATGGTATTACTCATATCCATCAGGTGCTTTGGCTGTGAATACAACCATCGATGGTTACACAGTAAACGCTAATGGTGAGTGGGTGTAGTTTGAATTAGTTTATGTCACTAGGAGATTTTTAGCTTAGTTTTTTATAGCAGATACTTACTAAGAATACTGCAGTTAAATAATTAGTATCTCTAGGCGCTCTTCCATTTGTGAAATGTAAAATCCAATTAGTTAAGAGATATGAAAGAGAAGGATTTTTTGCCTTCTCTTTTGAGTTTGGGATGAATTTGAATTGTCTCGGGTAAATGAAAGAAGTGAACAGGATAATATTTCAGTCCTGTTCACTTTTATGTTATTAGTGATTGTATTGTTTTACAAGAACTCTTCAAATTCAGCGACAGTCATGCCTAGCTGCTGACTCGCAACCTCAGATGACAGAAGCTGTTGACGGACTAGATTTACTAAACCTACTTTTAATCCCTGTTCAATCCCCTCGGCTCGACCACGCTCTAAGCCCTTTTCTTCAGCTTGTTCCAAGGCATAGTCATGAGCCAATAATGCTTGTTCTTCACGCATACGTAGTTGACTAAACATCTTCCTGTCCTCCTCGGACCAGCTTTTGTAGTCTAGCAGTTGGTCTGCCTGACTGATGGCTCGCTCGGGTTCTTGGGTAAAGGGTTTGTTCCCGAAAAACTCCAACCACGGCTTGCGAACCTCGTCTTTGCTGGTTTCTCTGTATTTTTAGGTCTTATTTATGATGATTTTTCAACAGTGCCTCAAACTCAGCGACAGTCATACCCAGTTGTTGACCAGCTACCTCCGAAGTCAGAAGACCTTGGCGAACCATATCTAAGAAGGCAAAGAGTTTTCCTTCTTCCCTTCCTTCAACTTTCCCACGTTCAAGTCCCTGTTCAATACCTTCCGCCCTAGCTGTTTCCAAGGCATAGTCCTGTGCTAACAAGGCTTGTTCTTCACGCATACGTAGTTGACTAAACATTTTCCTGTCCTCCTCGGACCAGCTCTTGTAGTCTAGCAGT
>NZ_JUUO01000105.1 GCF_001074975.1 Streptococcus pseudopneumoniae
CGCGTTTTTCTCATACTAAATGCTAGGTGGTGAGAAACTGGAAGTTAGTTTTAGAAGTTACCAATTTGAAAAAGACAAGAGACTAGCCCCAAGCAATTTCCAATTGATAGCTGGCAAAGGGATGTCCCTCTTGATTTTGTAGTTGATAGTCTAAATAGATCTTTTGTCCATCCACTTGATAACGATTCGTTTGGATGATAAACTCCTGCATCCCCATGGGTGTGGGGATATAGGCTAAACTATCACTATCCTTTAGAAAGCGCATAATGGTCTTAGGGTTGGAAAATCGAGACATCACCAACTCTGTATCATTAAACTTGAGTACCACTTTTTCCTTCTCTTCATTGTAAAAAAGGAGATAGGAAAAATCACCTTTCTCACGTAACTCAACGTCATAAAGTTGGTCGATCACTTCCAATTGTTCATCAAATTGGATGGTATTTCTCATTCGAATCTTCACTTCAAGTCCTCTTTCTTCACTCTTATCCTACTATTTTACCAAAAACTGTGGCTTTTTGCTATAATGGTTTTATGAATGAAAAAGTATTTCGTGACCCTGTTCACAATTATATCCATGTTGATAATCAGATTATCTATGACTTAATCAATACCAAAGAATTTCAACGGCTTCGTCGTATCAAGCAGCTCGGAACATCCAGTTATACCTTTCATGGTGGAGAACATAGCCGTTTCTCTCACTGTCTAGGTGTTTACGAGATTGCACGTCGCATCACCGAAATTTTTGAGGAAAAGTATCCTAAAGAATGGGATTCCTCGGAGTCCCTCCTAACCATGACTGCAGCCCTGCTTCATGATCTAGGACATGGTGCCTATTCGCATACTTTTGAAAATCTCTTTGACACTGACCATGAGGCTATTACCCAGGAAATTATCCAAAGCCCTGATACAGAGATTCATCAGGTCCTTTTGCAGGTAGCACCAGACTTTCCAGAAAAGGTTGCCAGTGTCATAGACCATACCTACCCTAACAAGCAGGTTGTGCAACTCATTTCTAGTCAGATTGATGCAGACCGCATGGACTATCTCTTACGTGACTCCTATTTTACAGGGGCTTCTTATGGGGAATTTGACCTAACACGTATCTTACGAGTTATTCGCCCTATCGAAAACGGAATTGCTTTCCAACGAAACGGGATGCATGCCATCGAAGACTATGTTCTTAGTCGCTATCAAATGTATATGCAGGTTTATTTCCATCCAGCAACACGTGCTATGGAAGTACTTCTGCAGAATCTTTTGAAACGTGCTAAAGAACTTTATCCAGGAAACAAGGACTTCTTTATACTTACATCCCCACATCTACTGCCATTTTTCGAAAAAAATGTTAGCTTAGCTGACTATCTATCTTTGGATGACGGAGTTATGAATACCTATTTCCAACTATGGATGACCAGTTCTGACAAGATTTTAGCTGACCTGTCGCAGCGCTTTGTCAATCGCAAGGTTTTTAAATCTATCACCTTTTCACAAGAAGATCAAGAACAGCTTGCATCTATGAGAAAACTGGTAGAAGATATCGGCTTTGATCCCGACTACTACACTGCCATTCATAAGAATTTTGACCTCCCTTATGATATCTATCGTCCCGAATCTGAAAATCCACGGACACAGATTGAGATTTTACAAAAAAATGGAGAACTGGCCGAACTCTCTAGCCTGTCTCCTATCGTCCAATCCCTTGCTGGCAGTCGCCACGGAGACAATCGTTTCTATTTCCCAAAAGAAATGTTGGACCAAAACAGCATCTTCGCAAGCATCACTCAGCAATTTTTACACTTGATTGAGAACGATCATTTTACCTCAAATAAAAACTAAAAGAGGAACTATATGAGTATTAAACTAATCGCCGTCGATATCGATGGAACCCTTGTCAACAGTCAAAAGGAGATTACTCCTGAAGTCTTTTCTGCCATCCAAGATGCTAAACAAGCCGGCGTCAAAGTCGTGATTGCAACTGGTCGCCCTATCGCAGGTGTTGCCAAACTTCTGGACGACTTGCAATTGAGAGACGAGGGTGACTATGTCGTGACCTTCAACGGTGCCCTTGTCCAAGAAACTGCAACTGGCCATGAGATTATCAGTGAATCCTTGACCTATGAGGATTATCTAGATATGGAATTCCTCAGCCGTAAGCTCGGTGTCCACATGCACGCTATTACTAAGAACGGTATCTATACTGCCAATCGCAATATCGGAAAATACACAGTTCACGAATCAACCCTCGTCAGCATGCCCATCTTCTACCGTACACCTGAAGAAATGGCTGACAAGGAAATCGTCAAGTGTATGTTTATCGATGAACCAGAGATTCTGGATGCTGCGATCGAAAAGATACCAGCCGAATTTTACGAGCGCTACTCTATCAACAAGTCTGCTCCTTTCTACCTTGAACTCCTTAAAAAGAATGTAGATAAGGGTTCAGCTATTACTCACTTAGCTGAAAAACTAGGATTGACCAAAGATGAAACCATGGCGATCGGGGACGAAGAAAATGACCGCGCCATGCTGGAAGTCGTTGGTAATCCCGTTGTTATGGAAAATGGAAATCCAGAAATCAAAAAAATCGCCAAATACATCACTAAAACAAATGACGAATCTGGCGTCGCCCATGCCATCCGTACATGGGTACTGTAAAAGAAAAGAATAGACGAAAACCGCTCAGCTGAGCGGTTTTTAATAACTAATTACTGCCCCCTGCCGGAATCGAACCAGCAACTACTCCTTAGGAGGGAGTTGTTATATCCATTGAACTAAGGGAGCTAGATAAAAACTCTGCTGAAAAAGCAGAGTTTTTTAGTCGAATTAACGACGGATTTCTTTGATACGAGCTGCTTTACCTTGAAGAGCACGCAAGTAGTACAATTTCGCACGACGTACTTTACCGTAACGAACAACTTCGATTTTTTCAACACGTGGAGTGTGGATTGGGAAGATACGCTCAACACCTACACCGTTAGAGATTTTACGAACTGTGTAGTTTTCTGAGATACCAGCACCTTTACGTGCGATAACAACACCTTCAAAAATCTGGATACGTTCACGGTTACCTTCGACAACTTTCGCGTGTACACGAACAGTGTCACCAGGACGGAATGATGGGATATCTGTACGAAGTTGACCTTCAGTCAAGCTTTGGATTAATGGATTCATTTTATTCTCCTATCTTTGTCAATCTTGAGGAATCCTCCTCAGCGGATAAACTGTATTTTTGTGCGTCCATTACACACAAGATACAGTTTACCAAATTTCCACAAAAAAGTAAAGAAATTTATAGCAGAATTCCTAAAAAAATCGCAACTAAACCACCTAGGTAGGTCAAAGTCAGGTAAGAATAAAAGACCTTCTTATCACTTAACAGTCTTTGAAGTTCGTCATTCAAGGTCGAAAAAGTTGTTAAACCTCCGCAAAAGCCTGTTGCTAGAATAGCATAGACTTCCTTAGCTTCCACATGATTGTAGAATAATCCAATCAAAAAACACCCTAAAAGATTTGCAATCAGCGTTCCAAGTGGCAATTTAGAAGATTGATTATAGCGGGAAAAGAAATAACGTACTAGAGCTCCGAAGCCACAAGCAATTGCAAGATAGACCATTACCATTTTTTCCTCTCTAAATAGTAAGCTAAAAGCAGGCCTCCACCGATGCTCAAAAGCAAATACATAATCAAACTAAGATAACGCCCTGTATCCAGCAGTTTTACAGCGTCAAGCATGAGACTAGAAAAGGTTGTTAAACCACCACAAAAGCCCGTCCCCAGTGCTAAAATAATGCCTTTACTGGTCCCCTTATAGACCAGATAGCCTTTTACCAGATAGACCAAGCAGAAAATTCCTAGATAGTTGACAAGGAGGGTGCCCCAAGGAAAATCTGGACTAGCTGGCAACCAAGTAGAAACCAGGTAGCGAACCAGTCCGCCCAACATGGCAGCTAGAAAAATCCCTAGCGGATAAAATTGTTCTTTTTTCATTTGATATTTTGATCCTGATAATCACGCGAACGTTTGAGTATGTCCGAAAACGTTGCGACAACAGTCTCCTGATAGCGCTTGTTCTCTACACGATTTCTGACCTTTTCAAAAATAACTGCTTCTCTCTTGGTATCTAAAATCGGTTTCCCTGAAGTCTTCTTATAAGCCACAACCTCTTCAACTAAATTCATTCGTTCTTCTAGCAGTTTGACAATTTGGTCATCGATTTGATCAATTTCTTGCCGAATTCTATCTAAATCCATACAGTCTCCTCCTTTATTTGAATTATTGTATCAAAAAGCCACTAAATAGGCTAGTAAAATCCCAACTCATAATAAGAAAAATGCACTGATTGATTGCATCAGCGCACGTTCATGCTTATCCTACTTTAGCAGCCAATTCTTCTGCGAATTGTTCCAAGCGTTCAATGTCTTCTTCCTCAGCAGAAAGGTCAACTTTGACACACTCTGAACCTTTTTCTGCTCCTGTCGCTACAAAGACACGATCAAAGTCATCGACAGCTTTACAGAATTCGTCGTAGAAGGTGTCTCCTGAGCCGACCACTCCGTAGATTTTGCCATTCAAGTTGAGATCTGCAAGGTCTTCGTAGAAGTCCATCATCTCATCTGGCAATGCACCATCACCATAAGTATAGGTCGCAACGATAGCGATGTCTGCTTCCAAGAAGTCAGAAGCGTCAACCGTTGTACATTCGTCAACATCAACATCCAAGCCCAAGTCACGTAATTTGTCTGCTACAATATCTGCAATTTCTTCGGTATTACCGGTCATACTGGCAAATACAATTTTTGCTAATGCCATATCGTCCTCCTCAATTTATCTTTATCCATTATATCACATCTTTTTCATTTTAAAAATAAAAATTCTTGTGCTACAATGAAATGAGAAAGAATTGAGGTTATTTATGGAAATTTGCCATCAAATTTTAGAAAAAATTAAAGAATACGACACGATTATCATTCATAGACATATGAAACCAGACCCAGATGCCTTAGGAAGTCAGGTGGGATTGAAAGCTCTTCTCAAACATCATTTCCCAGAAAAAACCATCAAAGCCGTTGGTTTTGATGAACCAACTCTTACTTGGATGGCTGAGATGGATCTTGTTGAAGATAGTGCCTACCAAGGAGCCCTTGTCATCGTCTGTGATACGGCAAATACTGCTCGTATTGATGATAAGCGCTATAGTCAAGGTGATTTTCTCATTAAGATTGACCACCATCCAAATGATGATGTATATGGTGACCTATCTTGGGTGGATACTAGTTCAAGTAGCGCTAGTGAGATGATTACTCTATTTGCTGAAACAACCCAACTGGCCTTATCAGATCAAGCTGCTGAGTTGCTCTTTGCAGGAATCGTTGGTGATACAGGTCGTTTCCTCTACCCTTCTACGACTGCACGCACCCTCCGTCTGGCTGCCTCTCTGAGAGAACATAACTTTGACTTTGCGGCTCTCACTCGCAAAATGGACACTATGAGTTACAAAATCGCTAAACTTCAAGGCTACATCTACGACCATCTGGAAGTGGATGAAAACGGTGCAGCTCGCGTTATCCTGAGTCAGGAAGTCTTGAAACAATTCAATGTAACCGATGCTGAAACAGCTGCTATTGTTGGAGCACCAGGACGCATTGACAGTGTCAGTCTCTGGGGAATTTTTGTAGAACAGGTTGATGGCCACTACCGCGTTCGCTTACGCAGTAAAATCCATCCTATCAATGAAATTGCCAAGGAGCATGATGGTGGAGGCCACCCTCTAGCAAGCGGTGCTAATTCCTATAGCCTAGAGGAAAACGAAATCATCTACCAAAAATTAAAAAACTTGCTTAAAAACTGATAAAATACTTGCCAAACTTTTCAGAATCTGATAGACTAGTATGGTAACAATCTATGGCTCGCAAAGAGACCATGGCAGAAAGGAAATATTGCAAAATGAAAAAAGATATCCATCCAGAATATCGCCCAGTTGTCTTCATGGACACAACTACTGGTTACCAATTCCTTAGCGGTTCAACAAAACGCTCTAACGAAACAGTTGAGTTCGAAGGCGAAACTTACCCATTGATCCGTGTGGAAATTTCATCAGACTCACACCCATTCTACACTGGACGTCAAAAGTTCACTCAAGCAGATGGACGCGTGGATCGTTTCAACAAAAAATACGGTCTCAAATAATCATAAAAAGAACAGTTTCGACTGTTCTTTTTTCTTTCTTCAAATCAACTGCTGTTTACATGTTCCAAACTCATACTCTTCGAAAATCAAATTCAAACCACGTCAGCGTCGCCTTACCGTAGATATATGTAACTGACTTCGTCAGTCTTATCTACAACCTCAAAACAATGCTTTGAGCAACCTGCGGCTAGCTTTCTAGTTTACTCTTTGATTTTCATTGAGTATCAAAAAAACTTTGCACTCTCGATAGCCACACGATGGTTTCTAGAGTACAAAGTTTTTTATTAGACAAGGTTTAGTCTTCCTTATCTTGATTTTCAGTTCCTTTAACTGCTTTTTTAAATTCAGATAGCATTTTACCGATTGACTCACCTAGTTCAGGCAATCTCTTTGGTCCAAAGATCAAGAGAGCTCCTAAAACGATGATAATCAATCCTGGTGCTCCGATATCACGTAAGATTCCCATTTCTCGCTCCTTTCTGCTTGCGTTTCATAATGTATTTGCTGATAGCAATACTCAATTCATAGAGTAATATCAAGGGGGCAGTCATTGCCAAATCACTGACAAAGTCGGCCGGTGTCAAGATGACTGCAAGTACCAATAAGATAAAATAGGCGTATCGGCGATAAGCAATCAATAACTCTGGGCCAATGAGGCCAATCGACGTCAAAAAGGCAATGATAACTGGCAATTCAAAAATCAGGGCCAAGGGCAAGGTCGTTTGAAAAACAAAGGACAGATAATTTTGGGCGGTTAACTGCGTTTCAAATAATCCTTCTCCTAGCCCTAATAAAACCTGAAGTAAGGCTGGTGTTACAAAGTAAAAACCAAAAGCCAGTCCAACTAGAAAACAAAGGAAAGTAGCTGGAATATAGGCAAAAACTGCTCTAGCTTCTTCCTTCTTCAGACCAGGTTTAATAAAAGACCAAATATGATAAACTGTGTAGGGTAAGGTGATGGTAAAGGCCATCAGACTAGCCAAACGTATGTATATCCATAAAATATCATTAGGGCCTAAAACAATCAACTTTTGCTGAAAAGATTGGGTCACATACTGATAAATCTGGTCTGCAAAAAGCAGAGAGACACAGAATACCAAAAAGAAACAAATGACTACTGCCAATAATCTCTTTCTAAATTCTACCAGATGTTCAACGATTGTCAATTCTTTTCTATCCATCGTATTCTTCACCCTGTCTGAAAGTGACTATCAAGACAATAATAACAAAGACTAGCTGGCTGGTCAAGCCTTCCCAACTTGGATAAATTCCAAGCAGGTCTATTGTTGGAAAGCCTGTCAGCAAGTGATTTGGTGCCATATTGGTCAACTGAAGAGCGTGGACACTAACTCCCAGCATCTTGAAAGCCAGAGCATAAATCATCCAAGTTAGGATAAAGAAGACTTTATGTGGCAGGAAGAATTGACTGGCCTTGTTCATCACGATGGCAATAATTACCAGAACCAGCAAGGCAAGTGAAATTCCCAAGACAAATTCAAAGCTAGAAATTCTTGGTAAAATCCCAACATAAAAGAGAATGGTTTCTGCTCCCTCACGGAAAACAGCTAGAAAACTGAGGGCAAACATGGAAATAAAAGAACCTGTCTTGGTCACTGTTTCCATTTGTGACTCCATAAAAGCATTCCATTTTTTGACTGAGGATTTGCTATGAAGCCAGATTCCAATCAAAATCATCATAGCTACCGCAAAAATCCCCACTGCTCCTTCGATGATTTCACGATTGGAACCCGATGTGACTGCTGGAAAGGCAATTTGCAGGATAAAGGCAATAACCAGACTGGCCATGATTCCAGTGATAGCACCACTATAAACCCACTTGAGCCCTTTTCGCATCTTGGCTGCTTTCAAGGTTGTTACCAAGGCCATAACGATTAAAAGGGCCTCTACACCTTCTCTAAGAAGAATTAACATGGCATCAAAGGCATTGTAACGTGCGCTAGTATCAATTTGGGATAAATCTGCAATCAGTATTTCTAATTTTTCTTGGTATTCCTTCTCACTTCCCTTGACCATAATCACAGGGCTTTCGCTTTCCACTCGTGTATAGAGGGAAGGATTAGTCGTGCTAACAGAACCCTCAATCGTTGGCCAGATAGTAATAAATTCCTTCATAGTAGCAGCTCCTGATGCTTGACCACTAGCTTGGAATTGTTCCAAAGCCTTCTTCAAAAGGGCAATTCCGTCTTTGAGAGTCAAATCAGAAGATGTTGCTGCGACTTCTTTTCCAGCTACAAAATCATCAATAGCCTTTTTTAAGTCCTCAAAGGAAGTCTGGATGGAGTTAAAATCAGTAGGCTCGGTTTCCATGCTACTACGCAGGAAGGAAATAGCTGTTTCAACACGTCCATAATGGGCCGTACTATTGTCACGAACCACACTTTCATTGATGGTCCAAGTGGAATTCATTTTCTTAAAGGCTTCACGGAGCTTTTCCAAATCTTTGGAGGCAATGGCTTGTTCCAAAGCTTCAAAACGAGGACTTAGACGGTTGACCAATTTTTCCTTTTCAGCATCTAGGTCAACAGGATTTTGTTCTTTTTCAAAGGCTAATAGGGCTGCAGAAATTTTAGTAAGTTTGTCTTCAGTAATCTCGCCTGATTGGGCTAACTTTTCCTTAACAAGCTTACCAGCCTCAGAATCCTTATTTTCTACTTTTTCGAAGTCTGTTGCCATCTCCGTAACGAGTTTCTGTGCCTCAAACTGATTGGCATTTTTGACCGCTTTGGACGCATCTGTGATTTTCACAAAGTAAGAACTCAAGCTTTCTTGGGCACCTACTGGGGAAAGAATTAAAAATGACAAAGCTAAAAACAGCAGTCAGCTTTTAGCCTTCCAATAATTTCTGACCAATATAGCCTCCTTTCTCCACACCACCAAAGCAAGCAAAGAGGCCACTACCAATGTGAGTGATGTATTCATTCATCTTATCTGTAGCACCTAGATTGGTTTGAACCTTGACAAAATTATCAGGATCCTTCTGGAAAGAAATGAAGAGCAAGCCTGTGTCAAACTGGCCAGTTTTTTCATCAATTCCATCCGAATAAGAATAAGAACGACGTAAAAGGGGCTTGTCCACTTCCTTAGCCAAACGAACATGCGAATCATCGGGCAAAAGACTCAAATCTACTTCATCAAATTCATTTTTCTTACCAAAGGGAGCAGCACTTTCCTTGTAACGGCCAAAGGTATTTTCTTGTTCTTCAAGACTAGTACGGTCCCAGGTCTCTAAAAACATCTGAATCCGACGAACTGCCATATAAGATCCATTTTCCATCCAGTCCTTACTATCAGCCCAGATGACGCGGTCAAAGTCTTTCTCCTTGGTTGGATTTGCTGTTCCATCTTTAAAACCAAAGAGGTTACGTGGAGTCTCCATTCGATCTCCGATGGCAGCAAATCCAGACTGACTCCAACGAAGGGTCACCGCATTTCTGCCCTTACGAATGAGGTTGCGAATAGCATGAAAGGTAACCTGCTCATCATCTGCACAGGCCTGGATGACAATATCTCCACCAGTATATTTTTTACGTAATTGCTCTTTAGGAAAAGGCGGTAAATCCCTGAACACTTGAGGACGCTTGTTTTCCAAGTTCATCTTTTTCAAGAAACTCGCAGATACACCAAAAGTCAGCGTCAAACGATGAGGATTGAGCCCAACTGTTTCACCAGTATCGCTAGGAGGCAAGAGAGTATTCTGTCTATCTTTTTTGACCAATTCCCCCTCTACTAACTTGGCACTATAATCCGTCCAATCCCAGCTTGATGTTTGCCATAAAAAGCAATTTTTTCATTTCCGTACGAGATTTTTTCCTGACTTCCTAGCTTAGGTGCGAAAAAAGCAGAAGCACCAGAGAGTCCTAGCGCTAAACCAGCCCCTCCAATCCCTGCTTTTTTTAGAAATTCTCGACGGTCCATTTTCTTTTCAAAAAACTTTTCGTCTTTTTCAGTTATGACTCTTATTCTCCACTAAGAAATTTACCCATTTGTGACCGAGGCTCACCCAGTTTTGTAAAAGCTTCTGACAATTCTTTAGTATCTTCTTTTGTCAAATCAGTATAGAGTTTGTATTGTTCCTTGTCTGTCATATGTTTGTCCAGCAAACTATTAACCGACTTGAAATCTGCTTCCAATTCTTTAACTAGGTTAGCGTCTGATTTTTCAAGCAATGGTTTAAAGAGTTGGAAAATCTTCTCAGCTCCCTCAATATTGGCACGGAAGTCATACAAGTCTGTGTGAGAATAAATTTCCTCTTCACCTGTAATCTTGCTTGTTGCCACTTCGTTAAGCAAGTCAACTGCTCCTGTCAACATGACCTTGTAGTCCACATCCACAGTTGCAATCTTGGCTTTCAATTCCTTGATATCATTAACCAACTGATCGCCGTAGCTTTCAGTTCCTTTAGTGGTATTGTCTTCCCAAAGAATACGCTCGATGCGGTGGAAACCTGACCAACCTTCTTCTGTCTTGTTTTCGTCCATATAGTCTGCCAAACGGAAGTCAATCTTGACATCTGACTCACCAAAACTTTCGGCAATTGGTTCTGAACGCTCATAAGACATACGAATCAGTGGATAAATCTTCTTGGCTTCTTCTAGCTTTCCTTCTTTCAACAGTTTGACAAAGCCTTCCGTATCTGTCAACAGTTTATCGATTTGCTCTTGCACAAAAGTCTCATAGTCAGCAGTGGCCTTATCAAGCATTTTTTGCTTGTCTTCAGACAAGGCTGTCACCTTAGATGAATCGGTTGTATCTGCTGATTTTTCAAACCTAACAGCACAAGCAATTAATAGTAAGGCTGAAGATAAAAGGACAAAACCCAGTTTTTTCATTGTTTACTCCTATCGATTCAGGAAACCTGAATTAATTTTATACTCTTCGAAAATCAAATTCAAACCACGTCAGCTTCGCCTTGCCGTACTCAAGTACAGCCTGCGGCTAGCTTCCTAGTTTGCTCTTTGATTTTCATTGAGTATTATGTTTCATTATACCACGTTTTCACTCATTTTTCATTAAATTGTCAGACAATTTAATGTTATGAATAGCATTACAAATTCAAAAAACTAAGCCTAGGAAAATCTCCAAAGCTTAGTTTGATGTAGTTTCTTAATTTCCGACGTAATATTTTTGAATTCCTTTAACAATGCCTTCAACTAACTTATCTTGGTATTGGTCACTACGGATTCGTTGGTTTTCTTCTGAATTATCCATATAACCCAACTCCAATAGCACAGCAGGTTTCGCAGTCTCACGAAGAACAGCAAAGGTGGCTTGCAGAAGCCCAGCATCTCTAGCTCCTGTCTCAGCCAAGAGAGATGAATGAAGGTCAGCAGCCAAACGATTACTTTCACTCATACGGTCTGGATTATTATGCCAGTATTGATTAATCTTGCTCGGGTAACCCGCTTCTTCCTTATAAGAATAAGTTTGTATTCCCAGATTCAGTGTTGTATCATTCCCAGTAGCGTTAAAATGAATACTAATAAAGAAGTCTGCATTCGTTTTATTAACCATACGAGAACGCTCTGTCACAAAGTCAACATCTACATCACTATCACGAGATGTTAGAACTGTGTAGCCAAGTTCTTCTAAACGTTTCCGTAATTTACGAGAGACCTGTAGATTCAAATCTTTTTCAGCTATTCCATAATAGTAAGCACCCGAATCACGTCCACCATGCCCTGGATCTAGGAAAATAGTTTTACTATAGTGCCCCTTTTCAAATCCTTTTGGAAGTTCTTGCACCCATTTACCATTATCTTTGAAAAAATGACTACTTCCATTAATGGTATAAGTTCCAGTGACATAAACGCCATCTTCTTTAAGATAATACCAAGCTTTATAATCTTGATCATAAAGCCACTCTTTGTGAGCCATGTAGCCACCAGATTTTAGATAGTAAGAGCCAACCCATTGCCGTTCAGCATAGTGTCCGCCTAACTTGAGATAAAACCAGCTAGAGTAGTTAGGATCGTACACCCATTCTTTATCTGCCATAGCCCCACTGGATTTTAGGTAATAATTTCCCTTCCAGGTATTAGCCATCATGGCACCATTTTGATCAAATGCATACCACTTACCATTGATTTGACTCCATTGGTTAGACAGATATTTGCCTGAACCATTGGCGTAGTACCACTTGTTAGCCATCTGATACCAGCTATTTTCAAGTAAGTAACCATTCTTATCAAATAGGTAGCCCTCATAAAGAGTATCTGTAAATTTGACACCTGTTTGACTATAATAAGCCCACTTCCCATCTTCTTTTACCCAACCAGTTTGTAGCTTAGACTCAGTAGGAAGAGTTGACTTTGTCTCCTGCTCACTCGAACTAGGAGTCGTTGGTTGATTTTCTGTAGTTGCTTGAGAAGCATTTGCAGAGCTAGTAGTTGAACTACCGATAGCATTACTATCATCATTAGCTAGAACCGTTTGGCTAGTGAATCCAAGAAGAGCCAAAACAAGAATCGTAAATTTCTTATATAATTTCATTTATTTAACCTTTCTAGGGGAATGGAATCCCTGTTTTATTGAGTTCTTTGACTTCCTTGATGAAGGAATTTTTTAGGGATAAAATTTCATTTTCTGGAAATAAAACTTTCATAGTATCAAGATGTTGGATAATCTGATGTCCCAGTTTTATCCCCTCTGTTTTATTTTGTCTAAGAAGATTATACACCTCATACATCTTGATAGTCATAAAAGGATATAAAGGCAAATAGTAACCAGTATGAGCAAAAATCCTGCAATACTTTATGCGATACAATTCAATTTTATCTATCAGTTGTTGTGCCAAGTCATAATAAGCATTTTCAGAATAGTATTTAACAATTGTTCGCAGTACATCCACCAACATATGAGTTTGATTTGTAGCTAAAGGAAGGCTACTTGTAAGAATTTCAAAAACTTCTTTTTCTTTTTGTTGATACATTTGAAGTGGAAAATCAAATAAAGTGCCTAAGCGTTGAAATACATGAAAATCAAAAGGTAACCAGTAATCCATTGAAAACAACTGTTCTTTTAGTTGTTCAAGGATTTTCCAATCCTCTTCAGTTAGCATTTTTTCAGTAGATATGAGAGTTAATAAATGAAGGAAATTTCTAACATAAGGATTTTCATCATCTTTGACTGTCTCTTTCGCATCATCAGACTCCAAGGTTCTATCATTTCTATGTTCGACTAATTTGGTTGTCTCTTCATTTTGCATAGAAACCACAAGGATGATGTCTTCATTAGAAACAATATTCAAATTCTCAAAGATTTTAAAAAAAGTATCTGTTTTAATCATAGCTTCGCCTTTTTCAAACTTACTTAGATTATTAGGGCTAATCGCTGTACCAGCTACTTGTTTTAAAGTAAATCCTCTTTCTTCTCTCATCTTTTTAAGCGCGGGGCCGAAATTTGTAGACATATCTTTCTCCCTTATTTTATTTTAACTTCACTTTTATATTATACACTAATCATAAGTAAATAGGAGAAAAACTACGAAAACGTTCTATTCCACCTTGATTTTGGGGTGTTGATATAGAAAAACATATTTTTTCGTAGTTTTTTTAAATTTTATAAAGTTTCTTAGTATACTAAAGGTAAATTATTATAAAGGAGATGGTGAAATTAACTTATCATAAAACATTTATAAGAAAAATCAAGAGGAGACAAAATGAACAAACAAACTAAAAAATTCGCACTTGCAACTATCTCAGCTCTATCACTCCTTGGCGCTGGAGTCATCACAACTAATCAAGTATCAGCTAGTGAACACATAGTATTAGGGCGCGACTTCAGAGGTTCAGAAATAAACCCATCTAGTGTCCGTACTTCAAATGGATTACAAGTTGTAGGCATCAAAGGAACATTTGCAACGCCGGACAAGCAAACGATTGTGGACCGTATTAACGCGATTCGTAAAGAAGCTTATGATGAAGGTTTAGTCGACCGCTATGTTCCAGTTAAATGGTCGAATTCATTGGAGCGAGCATCGTTGAGACGCGCGTCAGAAGCATCTTTAGCAGATATCCCTCATCATCGTTTAACAGGCGAAGAATTATATTCTGGTGAATATTCTGATAATTTTGCACATTTGGCGGGAAATCTAGCTTGGAATCGTCAAGGTTTGATGAAAGCTATTGAACAATTTTATGACGAAAAACAAGATTTAGGGAAAAGTGGAGCAGTTACAGGACACTATGAACATATGATTGACCCTCGATGGACAACAGTCGCCATGTCTGCATTCATGAGACCAAAAGATAGTGATCGTCACGTTCAGTATTACGAAATATCTCAACTTTTCGCTGAAAATTCTGGGGACTCTGACAACTTAGTCGGCGATTATGGTGACTCTATTTTATATACAGAAGCAAATCCATCTGATATCAAGGACATTTCTTTGCAAAATAATTTAGTTTTGAAACCGACGACATCGACTCAAATAAATTTGATAGGATATTTTAAAATCAAATTTAAGTCGTACGAAGTCATCATTCCGACGAATCGTGACTGGTCTAGCAGTGATACTTCTGTAGCAACAATTGACCGAGACGGAAACATTACCGCTCACAAATCGGGTACTACTACTATTACAGTTACATCAGACGGTAAAACGTATTCTACGACTGTAACAGTATCAGATAATGCAAGTTCTAACACTTCATCTGCACAAGATATTAAATACGGTAGCTGGATTCGTTCTGGTTCTCGCTGGTGGTTTAAATATACCGACGGCTCTTACAAAACTAACGGCTGGGAAAAAATCAATGGTGTTTGGTATCGATTTGACAACTCTGGATGGATGCAAACTGGCTGGGTAAAAGACGGTAGCTGGTACTATCTTGACTGTTCAGGTGCTATGAAGACTGGTTGGCTAAAAGATAACGGTAACTGGTACTACCTTGATAGCTCAGGTGCTATGAAAACGGGCTGGTTTACAGTTTCTGGCAAATGGTACTATGCCTATAGCTCTGGAGCACTCGCAATCAATACGACTACTCCTGACGGTTACCGTGTCAATGCCAACGGTGAGTGGGTCTAGGATAAGATTATAAAAAATAGATAAAAAGAAAAGGAATACAAAAATTATGAAAAAAATCGTTTTAACTACTACAGCAGTTTTATCACTCCTAGCAACAGGAGCTACAATTTCAAGTGTCAACGCCTCAAGTAGTCCAGCACCTCAAACAAACACTCAGTCAGATAGTATTATTGCAACAGATGTGACTCTTGTAGAGAAAAGAGAAGCAAAAATTCAAAGAGCAGTTGATGATTTATCTAAACAGGCAATTAGTATACAATTGGTTGATGAAAATTATAGTAGTAATTTTAAAAATCAATTCCCAAACTTTTTTGAAAAACGTCTAAAAGGACAAGTGTACGTTGATGGAAAACAAGTTACATTTAAGGCAACAAATTTTGGAATCTATAGTATGAACTTTGAGTCAAAAGGGGTTCGATACAAAGCGACAGTAGATGTGAGAGAAAATGTAGGTAAAGGTCTTGCTTTCTACATTTACCTAACTAAACTAGAAGTTTTATCAACTAATCAAACTTCTGGGAATACAACTACTCCAGCATCTTCCCCTACAACTCCAACACCAACAAAAACAGACCGTTGGGTTCAAGCTGGTTCTCGCTGGTGGTTCAAGCATTCCGACGGCTCTTACACAACTAACGGCTGGGAAAAAATCAATGGTGTTTGGTATCGATTTGACAACTCTGGCTGGATGCAAACAGGCTGGGTGAAAGACGGTAGCTGGTACTATCTCGACGGTTCAGGTGCTATGAAGACTGGCTGGCTCAAAGATAATGGTAGCTGGTACTATCTTCAAGACTCAGGTGCAATGAAAACTGGCTGGATGAAAGTATCTGGTAAATGGTACTATGCCTATAGCTCTGGTGCCCTCGCACTCAATACGACGACCCCTGATGGCTATCGTGTCAATTACAACGGTGAGTGGGTTTAACATACAATAGGAATAAATTAAGGAGACAATTATATGAACAAAGTTATAAAAATTGAAGATGAAACAGTTTATGTTGGAAAAGGTAATAATGGTCAATTTACTGCAATTTCAAGAAAAAGTTTTGGTTTTGAACCACAAGTAGGTGATTATGTAGAATTTTATCAAAATGGTGACGACTATATTGTTTCAAAAATAGATAACACATCTCCAGCCGCCTCTAGTCAACATTCAAATGGAGTAAGTGATAAATCTAAACTGGCCGCAGCCTTATTTGCCCTATTTTTAGGGGCGTTTGGTGCCTACGATTTTTACATTGGAAATACTAAACAAGGATACAAGCGTATCGTTCTAACTCTGCTAGTTATTATTCCTATTTTAATGCCATTTGTTTTACTAGCAAATGCTATTTGGAATATTATGATTACTATTCAAGTTTTAACGTCTAAAACTGGTAGTAAATGGCACCAAGATGCCCAAGGCTTAGAATTACAAGATTAAATATATGAAAAAATTATTTCTATTCAGTATTAGTATTTTAGCTATCTCTATTTTAACGGCTTGCCAACATCAGAGTGAAAACACTTCTGCAACAAGTTCTGAAGCAATTGCTTCAAGTACTAGTTCAACTTCTTCTACATCGGAAGAGAAGAAACCTGATTACACCCTATATAATCCTGTCCTTAAAGAATATGCCAAAGTACTAGATGGTTCGTCAACTTCACATACAGAGATCAATTCAAAAGCAAACTTAAAAAATACTTATCCTAACGAATATTCTGGATTACAGTGTAGCTTGTATGATTTAGACCAAGACGGTACGGACGAACTTTTGATTGCCCTAAAAACGTATTCTAACTATTACGATTTATTAGATATTCGAACTCTTAAAAATGGTGAAGTTATTCGACTGACCAATGCAGAAAACAATCTGGACTTTATTGGAGAGCGAGTACATTTTAATCCTTTAGAAAATGGTTATTTTCAATTATCTACCCGAGTATCTATTAATCAAATCCAACTCAAACTATACAAGTTAAATCAGGCTGGAACACGATTAGACTTAGTTATCGAATCAGATACAGAAGAGGGACTGGGTACAAAACCACCTTCCCTTGACATAAGATCTTTCTCTTGGAAATCAGTGACAAGTCTAATAAATGAAGAAAAGAACCTTCCGTCAGAGAGTAAAGGAATGGATATTACTGCAATTCAAAATGGAGATTTTTCTAGTGTTGCAGGCACTTGGAGGAATCGTTCAGGTATTGAATTTACTTTCGACAAAAATGGTTTAGTAAGTGATAAGTCCAAAATTTCAATTGAACATGCTAAAGAAATTGACCACTATCTTAAGGCAAATTCTGTTTCTAAAGATGGAGGTGCTGGTGCAGCTATTGCCTTTTTACCAGCAGGAATCCCTATAACCATGTCTGTCACCTCTTCTACAGATAATGGCTATACCGACTCATCTGATATCACACAAGACCGCTTATGGTTTGGACACCAACTTATCAATGGTAGTACTGAGGGATTTTTCTACAAGGTAGAATAATGACGGTAACCCCTTAAAGTTGCCATAGAATATCTAGTATCTATATAGGATAAATATTCTTATTCTCTTAGAATATCTATCCTATATTTTTATTTCCTCTACATTCCTTTCGCTACTAGATGAATTCACTCAGAAAAAGATTAGACTTTTAACCTTAAAATTGATAAAATAAAAAGAAAAATAAGATAAAAGGAAACTGTAAATCACCATGATGAACATGCAAAACATGATGCGTCAAGCACAAAAACTTCAAAAACAAATGGAACAAAGTCAAGCTGAACTTACTGCTATGCAATTTGTTGGCAAATCTGCTCAAGATCTTGTCCAAGCTACCTTAACTGGAGATAAGAAAGTTGTCAGCATTGACTTCAATCCAGCTGTTGTTGACCCAGAAGACCTTGAAACTCTGTCAGATATGACTGTTCAAGCCATCAACTCTGCTCTTGAACAAATCGATGAAATCACCAAGAAAAAATTAGGTGCTTTCGCTGGGAAATTACCATTCTAATAAAAAAGGCTCTATAATATTTATAGTGGGTAAATCCCTTATAGATATTATGGAGTCTATTTTGTTGTAGAAAAAAAGTCCCATAAGATCTATAATGAAAAGCGATCAAACCATCATTAGAAAGAATCCTATGGAACAATTACATTTTATCACAACTTTTTGATATTGAAAACTTTTTCTCATACTAAGCCCTAAACGCTAAAATCATTCTTAATCTTTTTTACCATTTGTTATTATATTCCTAAACTCCGGCTAAAACAGTCCACCAGACTGTCTACTTCAATACTTAAGGCGAGTTGTAAGTCATGCCAAACCATGAAGCAATTTAATCAAAGATTTCATTAGTACATGGTCATCAAACCCTACTAACAGCATAGTAGTAAACTATTGTATCGCCGACTTTTCGTATGTGCTTAACTACTAAAGAGATTATAGAGACACTCTTGAGTTGCTAATAAGAATTAAAGCAACACTATAATCTCTTACATTTTTACTTCTAGAGTAAGTTTTGCGTACTCATTGAGAAGAATCTAGAGCTAGCTCATCCTCGCTTTCAGGCTTTCTTTAGAATCTTTCTAAAGAAAGCATCTCCGCCCTTCAATTACCCTATTCCAACGTAAAATTAGGAGAGAATAATAAACTTATCCAATGCAATACCTTTGATTTTCGAAACTTTAACAACTTCAAAAAACAGACTTTCACAATTCGCAATATCAAAAAAAGAAAGGACAAAATTTGCCCTTTCTAGATCTTAGCTTTTCTTCAATCCATTACAATGGATAAAGAACTCAATTTCTTATAGGTAAAGGAATTTGAAAACAGCTACTGCTGCAATTGCTGCTGCGATAGGTGCTACTACTGGTACCCAAGAATACCACCATTTTGAATCACCTTTGTGCTCACCAAGAACTGATTTTGGAAGGAAAGCATGAAGGAGACGTGGACCAAAGTCACGGGCTGGGTTCAAGGCAGGTCCTGTAGGTCCACCAAGTGATGTTACCAAGGCCATAACGAGGAAACCAAGTGCCAAGTGAGCTACTGAAAGTCCTGAAGCAGTATGGGGTGCTACTTGTGCTTTGATTGCCAAATCAGAGAAGTCAACATTTTGACCTGCTTGACTAGCCATTTGTTTCATGTATTGAAGCACCTCAGAACCAAAGAAGTTTTTAGTCAATCCAAGGGCTGCAAAGAAAAGAACAAATGAACCAACAAACTCGTTTACAAAACCATTAACAGTTGCTACAAAACGTGATTCTTTTGTACCATTATCCAAACTTGAAATTGTTGAGAAAGTACCCAAGATATTGTTTGGATTTTCAGTTTTCAAGTAATATGGGCGGTGTGTTGCCACAACCAAGGCTTGACCAAAGATAGCACCCAAAACTTGTGCAAGGATATAAGGAGCTACTTGCGCCCAAGGGAAGAGACCGCTGATTGCAAGTCCAAGAGTGAAGGCTGGGTTGATGTGGTTCCCAGATACATTACCAAACATCAAGGCTGGGATCATAACCCCCATACCATACCCAACAGCGATAACGATCCAGCCACTTTGGTGACCTTTCGTACCTTTAAGTTCAACGTTAGCAACTGCACCATTACCAAGAATGATCAAAATAGCAGTTCCCAAAAATTCAGTGGCATATTTAATTGCCCATGTGAAATCCATTTGATAGATTCTCCTTAAAATTTTTAGATAATCCTTATTCTATCAATTTTTATATCTTTTTGCAACTACTTTCTTGAAAGATTATGATAGAAAGCGATTTCAGGTTTTATAAACTAATCTTTGTTTTCAAGATATTCCCAATTCATTAGGTTATCTGTGCTAGTCTAATGCTTTTAAGTCAATTACTTCTGATACAATAGTGTGGGGAATAAAAAGTGTCTTCCCCGATTCACCAATAATAAAAGCATAGTTTATTCGCTACCATAACCTACATCCGCTACAATATATTTGAATAAGTATGGGGTTTGAATTGCTTAGAGAACGGATTTCAAAGTGCAAGTGTCTGTTGGATTAGGAAAAATATCAAAATAAAGGACATACTTGCCATTGGTAGCCCCTTAGATATTATATCCTTTCTTGAACTGACTACTTTATATATTGCCTTACTTCATCCTCACAACAATATATCAAAAATCAAAAGCGTTTAGAAAACCTCTATATTAAATTGAAGTAAGATATGAATAAACCGATTAGTAATACTCTTCGAAAATCAAATTCATTTCTAGAAATGTTTTAGTAGCCGAAGTGTACTGTTCTAGGTACAATCCACTATATTTCATGAGAAAATGCAATAGATTTTCCCACAATAAAACGCATAATATCACGTTTTTTGGACACCTGATATCATGCGTTTTCTGTTCTTAAAATATTTTTTCTCAGTCTCTTTTTGTTACAAGTTCATCTTCAAGATACTTGATTGGGGGTAAATCTAAAAACAAATTTTACCCGACTGACCCTTCCATCTCATAGCTAATCAAGCGGTTGAGCTCAACTGCATATTCCATTGGAAGTTCTTTCGTGAAGGGCTCTACAAATCCCATAACAATCATTTCTGTCGCTTCTGATTCTGACAAACCACGGCTCATGAGGTAATAAAGTTGTTCTTCTGAAATCTTAGATACCTTGGCTTCGTGTTCCAAAGCGACTTGCGAGTTATGAATTTCATTAAATGGAATGGTATCTGATGCTGACAAGTCATCCATGATAATGGTATCACACTCGATGTGAGAAACAGATTTCTTAGAGTTCTTGTTAAAGGTTACTTGTCCACGGTAGTCTACCTTACCGCCACCTTTAGCGATGGATTTAGACACGATAGACGAGCTTGTATGTGGAGCGTTGTGGATCATCTTAGCACCCGTATCTTGGTGTTGCCCAGCATTGGCAAAGGCAATAGAAAGCATGGTTCCACGCGCCCCTTCTCCATCTAGGTAAACAGATGGGTATTTCATAGTTGTTTTGGCACCTAAGTTTCCATCAATCCACTCAACAGTCGCATCTTTTTGAGCCTTAGCACGTTTTGTAACCAAGTTATAGACGTTATCAGACCAGTTTTGGATGGTTGTATAACGCATGTAAGCTCCGTCCAAAGCGAAGATTTCTACAATGGCAGCATGTAAGCTGTTGCTTGAATAAGTTGGCGCTGTACATCCTTCTACATAGTGGACACTTGCTCCCTCATCAACGATAATCAAGGTACGTTCAAATTGACCTGTATTTTCATTGTTGATACGGAAGTAAGTTTGAAGTGGGATATCTACCTTGACCCCTTTTGGTACGTAGATAAAGGTTCCTCCTGACCATACTGCTGAGTTGAGGGCAGCCAACTTATTATCTGTTGGCGGTACCAACTTAGCAAAGTATTGTTTAAACAAATCTGGGTATTCCTTGAGGGCAGAATCTGTATCTGTAAAGATAATCCCCAATTTCTGGAACTCTTCTTTCATGTTGTGGTAAACCACTTCTGACTCATACTGGGCAGAGGCACCAGCCAGATAAGCACGCTCAGCTTCTGGAATCCCAATACGTTCAAAAGTTTCTTTAATCTTTTCAGGAACGTCATCCCATGAACGAGCTGGTTTATCAGATGGTTTTTGGTAATAAATCAGGTCATCGAAATCAATCTCTGACAAGTCTGCTCCCCAAGTTTGCATGGGCATTTTTTTAAAGGTTTCATAAGACTTCAAACGGAATTCTAACATCCACTCAGGTTCTCCCTTAGCAGCTGATAGTTCACGAATGACATCTTCATTCAATCCTTTTCCTGTCGATAGGACAGGCTCTACATCATCATGGAAACCAAATTTATATTCACCAAGGTCAATTGGTTTTGGTTCTACTCTTTCTTCAGCCATAATATCCTTTCTTTCATTCTTCATTTCTACTGATTCATAAGACAAAAGAAACTTGCCTTACTTGTTTTCTTGATTTTCAATTGTTTTCTTCAGGGCATTCCAAGCTAGGGTTGCACATTTTATTCTTTGAGGGAATTTGGCAACACCTGACAAGAAGGCCGCGTCTCCAAGTTGGTCTTGACGTTCATCTTTTTGCCCTTGAACCATTTCAGAAAAAATAGTCCCAAGTTCTAAAATTTCTTGTTTAGTTTTTCCTAAAACAGCATCTGTCATCATGCTCGCAGAGGCAGTTGAGATAGTACAACCCGAGTTTAAAAAAGCGATATCTTCCAAACGTTCATCTGCATCAAACTTGACAGAGAGATTGATGACATCCCCACAGGTTGGATTGTTGAGACTGATTTGTTCAGCATCTTCTAACTTCCCTTGGTGATGTGGATTTTTCGAATGGTCCGCTACCACTGCCATATAAAGGCTATCTAGTTTAGAAAGTGCCA
Organism: Streptococcus pseudopneumoniae; assembly: GCF_001074975.1. Taxonomy (GTDB): domain Bacteria; phylum Bacillota; class Bacilli; order Lactobacillales; family Streptococcaceae; genus Streptococcus; species Streptococcus pseudopneumoniae_D. The sequence continues at coordinate 22,579 of NZ_JUUO01000105.1, forward strand.
TTGAAAAACTCCTTTGTCTTTTGTAAGGCATCGACTAGCTTGTCGCAATCCGCCTTGGTATTGTAGATATAAAAACTTGCACGAGCTGTTGCTGGGACATCCAAATACTGGAGTAAGGGTTGGGCGCAGTGATGACCCGCACGAACAGCCACTCCTTCATAATCCAGAGCCGTAGCAAGGTCGTGAGGATGGAGATCGCCTAGGTTAAAGGCAATAACACCCGAACGTCGAGCCAAGTCCTGCGATCCGTAAATGGTCAAACCGTCAATTGCCTGCAGTTTTGGAAAGACGTATGCGATCAATTCTTGTTCATGGGCTTCAATTGCATCCATACCAATCTTTTCCAGATAATCCACTGCCGCAGCAAGTCCGATTGCACCAGCCATGTTAGGAGTTCCTGCCTCGAATTTCCAAGGCAATTCCTTCCAACTAGCAGATTGCTCATAGACGAAATCAATCATTTCGCCACCAAATTCTACTGGTGACATTTGTTCTAGATACTTTTCTTTACCGTAAAGGACACCAATACCAGTTGGACCAGCCATCTTGTGACCTGAAAAAGCAAAGAAGTCCACATCCAAGTCCTGTACATCAATCTTCATATGAGGCGTAGATTGAGCACCATCCACCACCATGATGGCTCCAACTTGGTGGGCCAATTGAGTAATTTCTTTGATTGGATTTACCACACCTAGAACATTTGAGGCGTGAGCTAGTGAAACAAACTTGACCTTATCAGTCAATTTAGCTCGCAAGTCATCCATATCCAAGGATCCATCCTTAAGATAGACATAGACAAGCTCTGCCCCAGCCTTACGGCAGGCTTCCTGCCAAGGAATAATATTAGAATGGTGTTCCATGACGGAAATCAAGACCTGGTCTCCCTCAGTCAAGACTTCCTCAGCAAACCGTGCTACCCAATTAAGACTAGTTGTCGTACCTCTGGTAAAGAGAACTTCCTTTGTGGAGTCTGCATTGATAAACTTCCGAATGGTTTCACGAGCGGCTTCATAAGATGCTGTCGCCCTTTCAGCCAAGGTATGAACCCCACGGTGAACATTGGCATTGTCCTGCTCATAGTAGTGATTAATGGCTTCAAGAACAGCTAGTGGTTTTTGTGTCGTCGCAGCATTATCCAAATAAACCAGAGGTTCGTCATTAACAATCTGGTCTAAAATCGGAAAATCCTTGCGAATCACTTCTGCATCTAACATAGGCTTCCCCTTAGCGTTTTGACAATTTTTCTTCGATGGTTGCAATCATTTCATCACGAACTTCTTTGACTGGTATCTCAACAATAACAGATCCAAGGAAACCGCGGACAACCAAACGTTCTGCAGTTGACTTATCCAAGCCACGGCTCATGAGGTAATACATATCTTCTGGATCTACCTGACCGATAGAAGCCGCGTGTCCTGCAGTTACGTCATTTTCATCAATCAAAAGAATTGGATTGGCATCTGAACGCGCTTGGTCTGAAAGCATGAGAACACGGCTCTCTTGTTGCGCATCTGCTCCCTTGGCACCCTTGATAATGTGGCCAATACCATTGAAAGTTAAAGTTGCTTTTTCAAGAATAACCCCATGTTGAAGGATATTTCCGATTGAGTTGCAACCATAGTTAGTTACTCGGGTATCAATCCCTTGTACCTGACGGCCACTTGAAAGAGCTACGACTTTAAGGTCCGCATGGCTACCGTTACCAATCAAGTCACTATCAAAATCAGCAACTACATTCCCTTCGTTCATGACACCGATTGCCCAGTCAATGCTTGCATCGTTGCCTAATTTACCACGACGGCTAATGTAAGCAGTGACGTTTTCACCTAGACGGTCGATAGCAGCAAACTTCACTTGAGCTCCAGAACGTGCAATTACTTCTACTGTGATATTAGCAGTTGCTTTGGCACTTCCTTCACCGCGTGACTCTAAACGTTCCAGATAACTAATCTTAGAATTTTTACCAGCGATAATCATAATATGCTTGTTAAACGGCACATCGTTATCGCTGTCTTGATAGAAAATTCCTTCGATTGGTTCCTTAATTTCAACATTATCAGGAATGTAGAGAACAGCACCACTGTTGAAATAAGCTGTATGGTAGGCTGCCAACTTGTCATCGTCATACTTAACAGATGACATGAATAATTCCTCAATAAGCTCTGGAATTTCTTCTAAAGCTGAGTGGAAGTCTGTAAAGACGACACCCTGTTCAGCCAACTCAACTGGAATTTGCTCAAAAACAGTTTGAGTTCCAACTTGCACCAACTTTAAATGATTATCTAAAGCTGTGAAGTCAGGAACATTTGCTGATGGCTCACTTTCTGTAATCGTTCCATCACCCAGATTCCAACGGTGGAATTTGACACGCTCAATAACTGGTAATTCCAAAGTCTCAATCTTGTCAAAAGCTTTTTGACGGAGGTCAGCCAACCAGCTTGGTTCAGCATGCATTTCTGAAAAAAGTTTAATATTTTCTTTAGTCATTTACTTCTCCTAAAAGATACGAGGGAATTACAATTCTTCCTTGTAGTCGTAGCCAAGTTCTTCAGCTAGTTTTGCGTATCCTTCACGTTCCAAACGCGCAGCCAATTCTGGGCCACCAGAAAGAACAACACGACCTTCCATCATAACGTGTACCACATCTGGTGTGATATAGTTCAAAAGACGTTGGTAGTGAGTGATAATCATAGCACCAAATCCTTCACCACGCATAGCATTAACACCTTTAGAAACAACTTTAAGGGCATCAATATCAAGACCAGAGTCAATCTCGTCCAAAAGGGCAAAAGTTGGTTCCAACATCAAAAGTTGAAGAATCTCATTGCGTTTTTTCTCACCACCAGAGAAACCTTCGTTGAGGTAACGCTCAGCCATTTCTTCTTTCATGTTGAGTAATTCCATCTTCTCATCCAATTTAGTGATAAACTCACGAACTGAAATTTTTTCATCATCTTCTTTACCAGCATTCATGGCTGCACGAAGAAACTCAGCGTTAGTAATACCAGGAATTTCTGATGGGTATTGCATAGCAAGGAAAAGTCCCATACGCGCACGCTCGTCCACTTCCAACTCAAGGATGTTTACGCCATCAAACAAGACTTCACCTTTGGTAACTTCATAGTTTGGATTTCCCATGATAGCGGCAGAAAGAGTCGATTTACCAGTACCATTTGGTCCCATGATAGCGGCGATTTCTCCTGTTTTCAGGGTCAGGTTAACCCCTTTTAAAATTTCTTTTCCTTCAATCTCAACGTGAAGATCTTTGATCTCTAATACTGACATGATAATTCCTTTCTTTTTCAAGGCCTTTACAGTGCTTACTGGAAACATACTTGATTTCCCTAGAAAATACGGTAAAAGGTCAATAAATATACTTTTATAGTATAACAAAAAAAAGCCTAAAAGGCTTTGATTTTGTCTGGAAGCTGAGAACTAGTCCTTCCCTTTTAAATGATGCTCAATGACATCTACTATTTTACCCATAAAGTAACTCACTCGAAAATTTCTAAAGAGTAAAATGGCCCAAAAGGCTGCCATTATATAGCGACCAGTCATCCAGGCTTCATTGAAAAAATAGGTCTCAGCAGCTGTAAACAGCGCCATAATAATAAATTGTTGTTTATTCATAAACTTATTGTATCATGAAATCTTTCTTTAGTCTTCCTCTACCTTCACTTTATCAGCCAAAAATTCAAATCCTTCAGGAATCAGACTTTCTTCTTCTGCTTCTTTTTCAGTTTGAGAAGATTTGGCTTTGGCTGAAAAGGCTGCGCGAACTTCTTTCCATTCCTCCATGGAAATGGCTAAAATCTCAGGTGAAAAACCTGCTGCCTGACTGAGGATGTTGCCAAACATTGTGTTAAGATTGTCTCGTTTCATAGTTTGACCAGCATTAAAGTTAGACTCAAAAGCAAGAATAGCATGGTTCTCATTGGCGGCAACCGGTTGAGAACCAACTAACAAAGCCTTGTCCGGCCCACCAAGACTTTCAATTACCTCTCCCCAGGCATTCTGCAAACGAATCAGGTTTTGACGTGCTAAATCAGGATTTTCGACGGCCTCTTGTAGGATAGATTGAACTTTATTGCGATCCACACGATAGACTGTCTTGCCTGCTGCTGGGCGGGTAGGTACTGGACTTGTTTGCTTGGGTACAGTTCCCACATTTGCGAGTTCTTGTTTAAGACGCGCAACTTCCTGTCTCAGTGCAGAAATTTCATGTTCAACTGCCCCAGAAAGAGCTACTTCAGGCTTGATATCCGCCAACTGGATGGTCATCATCTCAGCATAAATCTTGGGCTGCAAGCTAGACTTAATATCTGTTAAACTCACTGTCGCCAAGTGAATCATTTCAAACAGCCTTTCTTGAGGAAGAGCCAAATTTTCTACAAAGACTGAACTATGATGAGTGTTTTCTCCACCTGTTTGAACAATTAACAAGTCTCTTAAATAGTGCAAAAGGTCGGTTACAAAACGAGTCATGCTCTTACCATTCTCAAAGAGAAGATTTAAACAAGTTAAGGCTTTGGGAACATCCTGTTGAGATAAGGCAGCCACATAATCATCCAAAGCTGATAGACTAATGGTGCCAGTAATTTCTTCAGAGATGGCAGTCGTCAACTCATTTCCCTGTGTTAAACTCAGAGCTTGATCCAAAATAGACAAGGCGTCCCGCATCCCACCTTCAGCTCGTCTAGCGATAATTTCCACAGCCTCTGGCTCAGAAGAGATATTTTCTTTTTCTAAGATATAGTGGATATGTTCCTTAATATCCTGTGTCTTAATCGATTTAAATTCAAAACGTTGCACACGGGATAGAATAGTGGCAGGAATCTTGTGCAATTCAGTAGTGGCCAAAATAAAGACCACATTCTGTGTTGGCTCTTCCAGCGTCTTTAGAAGGGCATTAAAAGCCCCTGTAGACAGCATGTGAACCTCATCTATGATATAAACCTTATAACGAGCAAGGCTAGGGGCGTAGGTAGATTTATCACGAATTTCACGGATTTCATCCACCCCATTATTAGAGGCCGCATCCATTTCAATGACATCTTCTAAACTACCATCTGTCACTGCTTGACAAATATAGCAGTTATTACAAGGTTCACCACCCACTTGATTTGGACAGTTCATAGCCTTGGCGAAAATTTTGGCTACACTGGTTTTTCCCGTTCCACGAGGGCCTGAAAAAAGATAAGCATGACTTATTTTCTCTTGCTCCACTGCTTGTTTAAGAGTCTTAGCCACAACTTCCTGTCCAACCAACTGAAAGAAGTTTTGGCTTCTATATTTTCGATAAAGTGCTTGATACATTAGGCTTTCTCCCCAAACATTGTAAAGTCCCATTCTGTCTTTTCAAGCAAAATAGCGACAAATTGTTCCAAATAATCTCGATCCATCGCATCATAATCATCAATCTCTGAAGAATCCAGATCCAGAACTCCAAGTAATTGAGCATTCTTTATCATCGGCACAACAATTTCACTTTTAGCTCGACTATCACAAGAAATATAGTTGGGATAGGTCGTCACATCTCCAACAATAACAGTTTCCTGAAAGTGAGCTGCCTCCCCACAAACACCCTTGCCTAGCGCAATACGGATGCAAGAAACACCACCTTGGAAGGGACCTAAAATCAATTCCTTTCCATCGAATAAATAAAAACCTGCAAATACGGTATTAGGAAAGCGTGATTTTAAAAGAGCACTGGCGTTGGAAAGATTAGCCAAAACATTGGTTTCACCTTCCAATAAACAAGATAGCTCCTCATTTAACATTTGATAACATGATTGTTTTTCTGATTCTAACATAGAACTATTATATCAAAAAAGACTTACAGACAAAAGAAAAATCCCTTGTTTAGAGGCTCTATAATATTTGTAGTGGGTAAATCCCCTATGGATATTATGGAGCCTACTTTGTTGTA
>NZ_JUUO01000106.1 GCF_001074975.1 Streptococcus pseudopneumoniae
AAAAATAAGGCTTTCCAAACATTGGAAGCTGTTATTGATAAGCTTCAAGAAGTGATTCAAGGATTGGAAAAAAGTATTTTAAAGTCCACTGTCAGCAGACAATGGACAAGGTTGCTTTTTGAAAATAATTGAGTATAAAATAGCAAAAAAACGAGTATCTGATCAGTTGGAGATGCTCGTTTTCTTAGTGTTTTTATTTGGAAGCTAGTTTTCGCCCAGCCTCATTTTACTGGCTATTGATTACTTTTATTTTCTGATGTTGGAGTATTGGTCTGTTTTTCATTATCATTAGCGGATTTACTTTGGGAAGGTGTAGTAGAGTCCTGAGTTGCTGTTTTCTGCTCTTCTTTTTTCTCTTCCTTGACGCTAGATTTTGGCGTTTCTTCCTGCTGTGTTTTTTCTTGAGAAGTGTTATTTTCCTTATTGGGACTAGTATTTTCCTGAGGGGATTCCTTTTGGATTTCTTTGACAATGGTTGTTTGTGTAGAAGGACTAGTATCTACTTTCTTTTGTTCGTTAGATTTCATTGCATTGCTAATGGTAATAGTCGCAGTGATAATTCCCAACATACTACCGATTAAGGTTAAGGTTTTCTGAAAAGCAGATAGCCCTTTCTTGATGTGGTGGCTAGCCTTGCCAGTTTCTTGACTGTCTTTGTTTGTTTTTTTATGTTGGCGAGAATAGTTAGACATAATGGTTTTTCAAACTCCTTTGCAAAACTAAATATGAATTTGGATTCATTTCATATTTTCCATTATACGTTTTTTATTTTAAATTGTCTTAAAAAAATAAAACTTTTTGTTTTGAAAACGTAACCAGTAGATTTTTCTCTTTAAAGTGTAAAGCAAGAAATTTGGTGATAAATCATTACTGGTGGATTTAAGGATAAAAGATGATTTTACTATTAAGTAAGACTGGGAAATCAATCATCCCAACATTATTTAATAGATATAAAGGAAACTAGTCTATATTCTCTTGGAAAACGGCTTGAGCGACAGCGAGTCGAGCTGCAGGAACCCTATATGGTGAGCAGGAAACATAGGTGACACCAATTTCCTGGAAGAAAGAGATAGAAGACGGATCACCACCGACCTCTCCACAAATACCGATAGATAGGTTTGGTTTTACCTGGCGAGCCTTGCTGATTGCAATGCGCATTAACTCACCAACTCCCTCCTTATCAATATGTTGAAATGGATCAGATGAGAGAATGTTCTTCTGTTTGTAGTGACCTATAAATTTTCCAATATCATCACGAGAAAAACCATAGGTCATTTGAGTCAAATCGTTAGTACCAAAGCTGAAGAAATCAGCTTCTTGAGCCAGTTTGTCTGCAGTCAGACAAGCGCGTGGTAATTCAATCATGGTACCAATTTCATATGGGAAAGACTCCTGGTCAAGCTCCCTAAAGAGATACTGGATGTGTTGAGTCAGATAGGATTTGACAAATTCCAACTCCTTTTTATCAGCAATAAGAGGAATCATGATTTCAGGTTTGATTTTTATCCCCTCTTGGTGTAATTTAATGACACTTCTAAAAATAGCTTCAGTTTGCATCTTGTATATATCTGGCTGTGTAATTCCAAGGCGACAACCTCTATGACCCAACATAGGGTTGCTTTCTTGTAAGCTTACAATTTGATGAGCCAGTTTTTCAGGTGACTGATTGAGTTTTTCAGCTAGAAGCTTGATTTCCTGCGGATCTTTAGGTAAAAATTCATGCATGGGTGGATCTAAAAGCCGGACAATCAGAGGTTTGTCCTCAACTATTTTGTACATTTGATAGAAGTCTTCCTCTTGGAACTCTAAGAGATTCTTGAGTGCAGCTTTCATTTCTGCTTCCTTATCGGCTAGAATGAGGCGACGCATTTCCAAAATTCGATCCTGACCAAAGAACATATGTTCAGTACGGGCTAGTCCTACCCCTTGGGCACCAAAATTCATAGCTGTCTCCAAATCCTTCACAGTCTCAGCATTAGCGCGAACTTTAAGACCTGCAACTTTATCTGCCCAAGAAAGAAGGCGCTGAAGGTCTTCATTATTCTCAATCAAGACTGTAGGAATTTCTCCCATATAAACATAACCTGAACTACCATCAACAGAAATAATATCTCCCTCTCTTAAGACAAGATTACCACAAGAAAGTATCTTCTCTTCCTCTCGGATTTTTAGTTCCCCACATCCAGCTACACAGCAGGTACCCATCCCTCTAGCAACAACCGCTGCATGAGAGGTCATACCACCTTGGCTGGTAACAATAGCTTGGCTGACGACCATGCCTTCAATATCTTCGGGCGATGTTTCCTGTCTTACTAAAATAACCTTTCTTCCTAAATTGTGGAATTCTTTAGCTCGTTCTGCTGTAAAAACTATTTCCCCAGTAGCAGCTCCAGGGCTGGCCGGTAAACCTTGTGCAATGAGAGCTGCTTTTTCCATTGCAACCTCTTCAAAGACTGGGTGAATGAGCTGACTAATAGAAGAAGGGGATATTCTCATCAGGGCCTCTTTTTTGCTTATAATAGCCTGGTCTACTAAGTCCAAAGCAATTTTTAAAGAAGCCTTGGCTGTCCGTTTGCCATTCCTAGTTTGTAAGATATACAGTTTTCCTTTCTCAATGGTAAATTCGATATCTTGCATGTCCTTGTAGTGGGTTTCAAGGATTCTAGCATACTCTTTAAAGGCATTGAAAACCTGAGGTTGAGCTATTTCTAAAGCAGCAATTGGTTCTGGAGTTCGTATGCCAGCTACAACGTCTTCTCCTTGGGCATTCAGTAAGAATTCACCAAATAGATGATTTTCTCCACTAGCAGGATTTCTAGTAAAACAGACTCCTGTTCCGCTGTTTTGATCACTATTTCCAAAGACCATGGCCTGGACGTTAACGGCAGTTCCCAAATCATGAGGGATTTTATTAAGTTCTCGGTAAACTTTGGCCCGGTTATTATTCCAAGAATTAAAGACAGCTTGAATAGCAGCAAAAAGTTGATCCATAGGATTTTCAGGGAAAGATTGCTTCTCTTTAAGATAGATTTCTTTATATTGCTTAACCAAGTCTTGATGCTCATCTATAGTCAAGTCTTTAACCGTTTTACCATGCCCTTTTTCAAAGTCTTCTAATAGTTCATCAAACAGTTCTTTAGAAATCCCATATACAACATCAGCAAACATCTGAAGGAGACGTCGATAGCAATTATAGGCAAACTCAGGATTAGTTTGCTCTGCAAGTATTCTTGCCCTCTGGTCATTAAGCCCAAGATTTAAAATGGTATCCATCATACCTGGCATAGAAAATTTTGCTCCGCTACGGACCGAAACCAAGAGAAGACTTGAGCTTTCTCCGCTAAATGATTTATCGGTTTTTCTTTCTAATCTAGAAACCGCTTTCAAAACATCGTCTTTTAAAGAAGAATCAAAAAAATCGGGATTCTCGAGAAAATTAATACAGCTTTCGGTAGTGATGGTAAAACCTGGAGGAACAGGTAAACCCAGATTGCTCATCTCTGCTAAATTGGCACCTTTTCCACCAAGGAGAACCTTGTCGTTTGCGCTTCCTTCCTCAAAGGAATAAATCCATTTTGTCATAGTCGCCTCCAAAACATTAAATATGTGTCATAATTAAAGACAAAACCATTTTAATACACATCATATATATTTGTCAAATGAAAAAACTTTAGGTATGTATTGACATATTTCAAATAATTGCTATAATATTTAATAAACATGATGCTTATTTTAAAATTGGTTTAGTTTAATTAAAATAATCTCTTCTTCCAATAGTTATTTGAAACCTATTTAGAATATAGAAAGGTTTTCTGTGAATTGCAATTAAGTGAACGACAAAAAAAGATTGTAGAAATTGTTAAAGCCAAGCAACCTCTGAGTGGTGAGAAAATTTCTGATTTACTAGATATTTCTCGAGCAACGCTACGCTCTGATCTTTCTTTTTTAACCCTAGTTGGAATCCTAAAGGCCACTCCTAAAGTCGGGTATACATACTCAGGATCTGATTTAGAATCGGTCTTCTTTTTTGATACTTTTAGGAAAGAAGTGGCAGATATTATGACTTCACCAGTCCTGGTCACCAGTGATTCCTATATTCAGGATGCTATTATTACTCTCTTTATGTACGATGCAGACGTTATTTATGTTATCGACGAAGACAAGCTTCTTATTGGAATTATGTCACGTAAAGATCTCTTGAGGGCATCTCTTAATTCAAATATTGCCAGTACTCCGGTTGCTGTCTGCATGACTAGGATGCCTCATATTAAAACATGCCATAAAAATATGAATATTTTGGAAGCTGCTGTACTCCTTCAAGATTACGCCATTGATTCCTTGCCAATAGTCGACCAAGAAAATGAACGTCGGATTTTAGGTAGTGTGACAAAGGCAGCCTTGTTGGACTACATTATTCAGCAAGCTCGAAGCACTGAGGTAAATAGAGAAGAGGAATAAATATGAAAAAAGAAATGATTGTTTATAGTATTTCAGATTCTTTGGGTGGAACTTCCCAAAAATTGCTATCCGCTGTTACAGCTCAATATCCAGATATCATTTTTAATAATAGCTATCGTTTCCCTTTTATCAACAAGGAAGATGAATTGTTGGATATTTTACGTGATGCAATCAAGGATGATGCCCTTGTTATCAGTACCTTGGTCGATGGAAAGCTAGCTTCAGTAGCAAGAGAGTTTAGCCTGATGCATGGTCTGTCCTATTTAGATTTGATGCATCCATTTTTTGAAATTATCAAAGAAAAAACAGGAAGGGTTCCGATAGAAGTACCTGGCACCCTTCATCGTTTAGATAGCGAATACTTTAATAAAATTTCAGCGATTGAGTTTGCAGTCAAATATGACGATGGTAAAGCACCTCAGGGATTTTTAGAATCTGACATAGTCCTGCTAGGGGTTTCCCGTACGTCTAAAACACCGCTCAGTATTTATCTAGCAAATAAAGGATATAAGGTTTCGAACCTTCCTTTAATTCCAGAAGTTCCCTTACCTCAAGTCTTGGAAAAAGTTGATTCTCGCCGACTAATTGGTTTAGTATGTGAGCCAGAAAAGTTAGTTAAGATTCGCAATAATCGTTTGGATTCTTTGGGCTTGACCCAGGAAACTAGCTACACAGATCTTGAAAAGATTTATCAGGAATTGGACTACTCTAAGAAGGTCTTCAAAAAATATGGAGCTCGAGTCATTAATATGTCAGATAAATCAATTGAAGAAACAGCCTTCTTAATCGAAGAGCATTTAAAGAAAATAAACTAAGAAAATAAATAGCTCATTATTTGTCGTAATAGGATGGTGTGTTGGAGGTCAAGAATGGAGCAATACAAGCGTATTTTACTGAAAGAATTTGATTCTAGACAAAAGGTGATCACAGAACTGACCAACCTTGAAGCAATTTTAAACCTTCCAAAGGGAACAGAACTTTACATCAGTGACATTCATGGTGAATTTGCGGCCTTTGACTATATTTTAAGAAGTTGTGCTGGTATTCTAAATGAGAAAATTAAGGACTGTTTTGGAGATTCCTTGTCTCAAGATGATAAAAACAGATTGTCAGCCCTGGTTTCATATCCTGAACTTGTCTTGGAACAAGTTGGCAAAAGCAGAGACTGGTACAAGGAAACGATTCCTCAGTTATTGACTCTGCTGACTTTTGCAGCTGCCAAGTACACTCGGTCAAAGCTTAGGAAGGCATTACCACCTCAGTATGCTTATATCATCGAAGAATTGGTCTACAGCGATATAGCTTTAGCAGATAAGAAGTCATATTTTGAAAACATCCTCTCCTATGTCATTGAGCTAGGAGAAGCCATTCCCTTTATTCTTGGTATTTCTAGCAGTATCCGTCGCTTATTGATAGACCATTTGCATGTAGTTGGTGATATTTATGACAGAGGAGCTGGTAGTCCACAAGTTATGGATGAACTCTTACAATTTCATTCTTTGGATATTCAGTGGGGGAATCATGACATTATCTGGATGGGAGGTTTTTTCGGCTCGAAGGCCTGTATGTTAAATGCGCTACGTATTGCTGCCCGCTATGGCTATTTATGGGATATTGAGAAAGCTTACGGCTTAAATCTTCGGTCCTTAACACTATTTGCTGACAGAACCTATAAGGCCAATCCTAAGTTTAGGCCAATCCTTGGAAATAGAGAAGATGATTTCACGAGCGAAGAAATTTTACAGTTGGAAAAGGTTCATCAGGCTCTTTCCATTATCCAGTTTAAACTGGAAACTCAACTGATAAAAAGAAGACCAGAATTCCAAATGGAAGATCAGGTTAAACTGGATAATATTGATTATCTGAAAGAGTGTGTGATAATTGATGGGAAAAAACATGCACTTACGAATACCTGCTTTCAAACAATTAATCCAGCCAATCCAGCAGAATTAAGTTTGGAGGAGACGCAAGCAGTTGACAGTCTCCTAGCCTCTTTCCAAGGGTCACTTAAATTGGCTGAGCATATAGAACTCTTAATGAAAAAAGGCTCCATGTATAAAATTTACAACCAGCATTTACTCTTTCATGGTTGTATACCACTTGAACCGTCAGGAGAATTGAAACCTCTAATTATTAACCAGTCTCGTTATGCTGGAAGAGAATTATTGGATTTCTTTGAATACCATATTCGTCAAGCAACAAAGAATAAGGAAATTGGAGATGATTTTTCAACAGATTTAATTTGGTATTGTTGGAGAGGGGCAGTTTCACCACTTTTTGGCAAAGATAAGATGACAACTTTAGAGCGCTATTTTATTGAAGATAAGGACACTCATAAAGAAGTGGAAAATTCATATTTTTCTTATCGGACTTCTGAGAAAGTCTGCCAACTTATTTTGGAAGAATTTGGACTCTCCTCTCAAGAGTCTAGAATGGTCAATGGACATACTCCAGTTAAGACTGTGAAGGGAGAATCTCCTATTCGTGGAGGTGGTTTGCTCTTTGTCATTGACGGAGGTCTTTGTAAAGCTTATCAAAAGAAGACAGGAACAGCAGGATATTCCTTACTTAATAACTCTTACGGTTTTCAATTGGTGACCCATCAGCCTTTTGAAGGGTCGAAAAAGGTTGTTGAAGATCCTTTTGCTCAAACATCATTGAAGAAAGTTATTGAAAATGTTGAGCAACGCACTCTGATTAAATCAACCAGCATTGGACAAATGTTGCTGGCTCAGCAACAAGAACTTTTTGATTTGCTACATGAGTTTTATGACTGTTGAGACTTGCCCTAAGTTCTACCAGAATTTAGGGCTTTTTCTTTCTTGTTTCAGCCTTTTTTTCATGTTACAATAGAAGGAGTGATTTTAGAAAGCGTGAGAAAATATGATTTACTTTGATAATTCAGCGACGACCAAGCCCTATCATGAAGCCATTGAAACCTATATGCAGGTGGCTTCAAAAATTTTAGGAAATCCATCTAGTCTCCATCGTTTGGGAGACCAGGCAACACGAATCTTAGATGCTTCCCGCCAACAGATTGCAGATTTAATCGGTAAGAAAAGCGATGAAATCTTTTTTACCTCTGGTGGGACAGAAGGAGATAATTGGGTCATCAAGGGTGTGGCCTTTGAAAAAGCCAAGTTTGGCAAGCACATCATCGTATCAGCCATTGAACATCCAGCAGTCAAAGAGTCAGCCCTCTGGTTGAAATCTCAAGGTTTTGAGGTGGATTTTGCTCCAGTTGATGAGAAAGGATTTGTGGATGTTGAGGCTCTAGGAGCTTTGATACGACCTGATACAATCCTAATTTCTGTCATGGCTGTAAACAATGAAATCGGCTCTATCCAGCCCATTGAGGCTATTTCAGAACTCTTGGCAGACAAGCCGACTATTACTTTCCACGTTGATGCTGTTCAGGCACTTGCTAAGATTCCAACTGAAAAGTATTTGATAGAACGAGTGGATTTTGCGACCTTCTCTAGTCATAAGTTTCATGGTGTTCGAGGTGTTGGTTTTGTCTATATAAAGTCTGGCAAGAAGATTATGCCTCTTTTAACAGGTGGTGGTCAGGAGAGTGATTATCGTTCGACAACTGAAAATGTGGCAGGGATTGCAGCGACCGCCAAGGCTCTCCGTTTGTCTATGGAAAAGCTGGACATCTTTACTAGTAAGACAGGACAGATGAAGGCAGTGATTCGCCAAGCTCTTCTGGACTATCCAGACATTTTTGTCTTCTCAGATGAGAAAGACTTTGCACCTCATATTCTAACTTTTGGAATCAAAGGTGTTCGTGGTGAAGTTATCGTTCACGCCTTTGAAGACTATGATATTTTCATCTCAACGACCTCTGCTTGTTCATCCAAGGCAGGGAAACCTGCAGGTACCTTGATTGCTATGGGAGTGGACAAGGATAAGGCCCAGTCAGCTGTGCGTTTAAGCCTTGACCTAGAAAATGATATGAGTCAGGTCGAGCAGTTTTTGACCAAGCTAAAATTAATTTATAATCAAACTAGAAAAGTAAGATAGGAGCATTTATGCAGTATTCAGAAATTATGATTCGCTATGGAGAATTGTCAACCAAACACAAAAATCGTATGCGTTTCATCAATAAACTTCGTAATAATATTTCAGACGTTTTGTCTATCTATCCCCAAGTTAAGGTAACCGCAGATCGCGACCGTGCCCACGCTTACCTTAATGGAGCTGATTACACCACAGTAGCAGAATCCCTCAAACAAGTATTTGGAATTCAAAACTTCTCTCCCGTTTATAAAGTCGAAAAGTCTGTGGAAGTTCTTAAGTCTGCTGTCCAAGAGATTATGAAAGAAACTTACAAGGAAGGGATGACCTTTAAAATCACTGGTAAGCGTAGCGACCACACCTTTGAACTTGATAGTCGTGAACTCAATCAAACTCTTGGTAGTGCTGTTTTCAAGGCTATTCCAAACGTGAAAGCTCAGATGAAAAATCCAGATATTAATCTTCAGGTTGAGATTCGTGAGGAAGCGGCTTATATTTCCTATGAAACCTTTCGTGGAGCAGGAGGATTACCTGTGGGAAGTTCTGGTAAAGGCATGCTCATGTTGTCAGGGGGAATTGATTCACCTGTGGCAGGTTATCTAGCTCTTAAACGAGGGGTAGATATTGAGGCTGTTCACTTTGCCAGCCCACCTTACACTAGTCCAGGTGCTCTCAAGAAAGCCCAAGATTTAACTCGTAAATTAACCAAGTTTGGGGGCAATATCCAGTTTATCGAAGTACCTTTCACAGAGATTCAAGAGGAAATCAAGGCTAAAGCTCCAGAAGCCTATCTTATGACCTTGACACGCCGTTTTATGATGCGGATTACCGATCGTATTCGTGAGGTGCGAAATGGTTTGGTTATCATCAATGGGGAAAGTCTTGGTCAAGTAGCTAGCCAGACCTTGGAAAGCATGCAGACTATCAACGCTGTGACCAGCACTCCAGTCATTCGTCCTGTGGTTACTATGGACAAATTGGAAATCATTGACATCGCTCAGGCAATCGATACCTTTGATATTTCTATCCAGCCTTTTGAAGACTGCTGTACGATTTTTGCACCTGATCGTCCTAAGACAAATCCTAAGATTAAAAATGCAGAGCAGTATGAAAAACGAATGGATGTTAAGGGCTTAGTTGAGCGAGCAGTAGCAGGGATTATGATTACTGAGATTACACCTCAAACTGAAAAAGATGAAGTCGATGACTTGATTGACAATCTCCTCTAATCAGAAAATCCAAAAGAATTTAGAAAAATAAATGAAAAAGTTAGTTTTTAATCCAAAAATGGAAGAAAAACTGACTTTTTTTCTATAATTGTGATATAATGAGATAAAATTTTGAATATAGAGAGTTTTCTGACAATGAATCAATCCTACTTTTATTTAAAAATGAAAGAACACAAACTCAAGGTTCCTTATACTGGTAAGGAGCGTCGTGTGCGTGTTCTTCTTCCTAAAGATTATGAAAAAGACACGGATCGTTCCTATCCTGTGGTTTACTTTCATGATGGGCAAAATGTCTTTTATAGTAAAGAATCCTTTATTGGTCACTCATGGAAGATTATTCCAGCCATTAAACGAAATCCTGATATCAGTCGTATGATTGTCGTAGCCATTGATAATGATGGCATGGGGCGGATGAATGAGTATGCGGCTTGGAAGTTCCAAGAATCTCCTATCCCAGGGCAGCAGTTTGGTGGCAAGGGTGTGGAGTATGCCGAGTTTGTTATGGAGGTGGTCAAGCCTTTTATAGATGAAACTTATCGTACAAAAGCAGACCGCCAGCATACGGCTATGATTGGATCCTCACTAGGAGGGAATATTACCCAGTTTATCGGTTTGGAATACCAAGACCAAATTGGTTGCTTGGGCGTCTTTTCATCTGCCAACTGGCTTCACCAAGAAGCCTTTAACCGCTATATCGAGCGTCAGCAACTATCGCCTGACCAGCGCATCTTTATCTATGTGGGAACAGAAGAAGCAGATGATACAGACAAGACCTTGATGGCTGGCAATATCAAACAAGCCTATATCGACTCGTCGCTACGCTATTATCATGATTTGATAGCAGGGGGAGTTCATCTGGATAACCTTGTCTTGAAAGTTCAGTCTGGTGCCATCCATAGTGAAATCCCTTGGTCGGAAAATTTACCAGACTGTCTGAGGTTTTTTGCAGAGAAATGGTAAGTTAAGAAAGGAGAAAGCCAATGCATATTGAAAACCTCAGCCACTGGAGTGGTCACCTCAACCGTGAAATGTACCTCAACCGTTATGGGCATGCTGGGATTCCAGTTGTGGTCTTTGCTTCATCAGGTGGCAGTCACAATGAATACTATGATTTTGGCATGGTTGATGCCTGTGCTTCTTTTATCGAGGAAGGTCGTGTCCAGTTCTTTACCCTATCCAGTGTGGATAGTGAGAGCTGGTTGGCTACTTGGAAAAATAGTCATGACCAGGCGGAGATGCACCGTGCCTACGAACGCTATGTGATTGAGGAGGCTATTCCTTTTATCAAGCATAAGACAGGTTGGTTTGATGGTATGATGACGACAGGTTGCTCCATGGGTGCCTATCATGCTGTCAATTTCTTCCTCCAGCATCCAGATGTCTTTACTAAGGTGATTGCTCTTAGTGGTGTTTACGATGCACGTTTCTTTGTCGGCGATTACTACAATGACGATGCTATTTATCAAAACTCGCCAGTAGATTATATTTGGAATCAGAACGACAGCTGGTTTATTGACCGTTACCGTCAGGCGGAGATTGTGCTTTGTACGGGTCTTGGTGCCTGGGAACAAGACGGTTTACCATCCTTTTACAAGCTCAAAGAAGCCTTTGACCAGAAACAAATTCCAACCTGGTTTGCTGAATGGGGACACGATGTCGCCCACGACTGGGAATGGTGGCGCAAACAAATGCCCTATTTTCTTGGACACCTGTATCTATAAAAGGAGTTACCTATGAATTACCTTGTTATTTCTCCCTATTATCCACAAAACTTTCAACAGTTTACCATTGAACTAGCCAATAAAGGCATCACAGTCTTGGGAATTGGTCAAGAGCCTTATGAGCAATTGGATGAGCCCTTGCGCAATAGCCTGACCGAATATTTCCGTGTAGACAATCTTGAAAATATAGACGAAGTCAAACGAGCAGTTGCTTTTCTCTTTTATAAACATGGCCCAATTGACCGCATCGAGTCCCACAATGAATATTGGCTTGAGCTAGACGCAACACTCAGAGAACAATTCAATGTTTTTGGTGCCAAACCAGAGGATCTCAAAAAGACAAAATATAAGTCTGAAATGAAGAAACTTTTCAAAAAAGCAGGTGTCCCTGTGGTTCCTGGAGCTGTTATCAAGACGGAAGCAGATGTTGATCAAGCAGTGAAAGAAATCGGTCTGCCAATGATTGCCAAACCTGATAATGGAGTGGGAGCAGCAGCCACCTTTAAACTTGAGACAGCAGACGATATCAATCACTTCAAGCAAGAATGGGACCATTCGACCGTTTATTTCTTTGAGAAATTTGTCACCTCTAGCGAAATTTGTACCTTTGATGGTCTTGTGGACAAGGATGGAAAAATTGTCTTTTCAACAACCTTTGACTACGCCTATACACCGCTTGATCTCATGATTTATAAGATGGACAATTCTTATTACGTTCTTAAGGATATGGATCCCAAATTACGTAAATATGGTGAGGCCATTGTCAAGGAATTTGGTATGAAAGAACGTTTCTTCCATATCGAGTTCTTCCGTGAAGGGGATGATTACATCGCCATTGAGTACAATAACCGCCCTGCAGGTGGTTTCACCATTGATGTCTATAACTTTGCTCATTCCTTGGACCTCTATCGTGGCTACGCAGCTATTGTCGCAGGAGAAGAGTTCCCAGCGTCAGACTTTGAACCTCTCTATTGTTTGGCTACTTCTCGCCGTGCAAATGCCCATTATGTCTATTCTGAGGAGGACTTGCTTGCCAAATATAGTCAGCAGTTCAAGGTTAAAAAAATCATGCCAGCGGCCTTCGCAGAACTTCAAGGAGATTACCTTTATATGCTGACAACTCCGAGTCGACAAGAAATGGAGCAGATGATTGCAGATTTCGGACAACGTCAATAATAAGAACTCTCGGATTAAGGAAATTCGGCTCTTTGTCAACTGTAGTGGGTTGAAGAAAAGCTAAGCTCGAGAAAGGACGAAATTTGTCCTTTCTTTTTTGATGTTCAGAGCGATAAAAATCCGTTTTTTGAAGTTTTCAAAGTTCCGAAAACCCAAGGCATTGCGTTTGATAAGTTTGATGAGATTATTGATCGCTTCTAATTTAGCATTAGAATAGGGTAACTGAAGGGCATTGACGATTTTCTCTTCGTCCTTTAGAAAGGTTTTAAAGACAGTATGAAAAAGAGGATGAACCTGCTTTAGATTGTCTTCAATGAGTCCGAAAAATTTGTCAGGCTCTTTATTCTGGAAGTGAAAAAGTAATAGCTGATAGAGATTATAGTGGCATTTCAAGTCTTCTGAATAGCTCAAAAGCTTGTCTATAATCTCTTTATTGGTTAAGTGCATGCG
>NZ_JUUO01000107.1 GCF_001074975.1 Streptococcus pseudopneumoniae
CTGTTTCTGTAATAGCGCCTGTAGTAGGATCAACACTATATGTTGTTGTGATAGTGCGTGAACCTACTTGTCCTGCTTCTTCCACATTTGGTTGACCTTTGTCGCGTGTATCATCTTTTACATATTTCTTAGGTGATGGGATTTCGGTTGTTTCTACTCTATCCTTCGCTGCGACTTTGACAATTGTTGCTGTTGGTTCTTTCGTACGAACTGGTTTACCTTCACTTGCTGTAATCTTTCCAGTATTAGCGTCCACAGTGTAAGTTGTTGTGATAGTGTCTTCACCATCTTCACCTTTAACAGTAGTTGGGGCTGTACCTTTTTCTTTCGTACCATCTTTTTCATAAACTACTGGGGACGGTACTACTCTCTTCGCAACTGTTGGTGCTTTCGTTTTCCCATAAGTTCGAACCGTTGTTGGAGTTACCTTACCTGTTTTTGAATCAACTTCATAGGTAGTGGTATCAATCACATCGCGACCTTCAGAATCTTTAGWTTGTTCAACCTTAGTTTTCGCACCAACTTTAACGATTGTCTTACCTGCTGGGGTGACGACTGGATTACCAACGTGTTCTGTGATATGACCGTCGTTTGAATCTACATCGTAAGTGGTTGTTGTAACTGTTTTACCTTTAGCTCCTTCAACGCGTTCATTAGGTGTGTCAACTTCTCGTTCACCATCTCTAACATACTCAACTTCTGGTTCAATCGGGGTTTCTACTACTTTATCCTTGGCCCCCACTTTTACAACTTTAGCTGTTGGTACAAATACGACTTGTGGTTTGCCTTTTGATGGAGTTAGGGTTCCATTTACTGGATTTACGCTATAGGTTGTGGTGACTTTAGATTTTCCTGGTCTCCCTGGAAATTGAACGGTATCAGTACCTTTTGGACTGTTCTCATCTTTTAAATAAACTGGTTTGGGTTCAACTGAAGTATATTCAACTAAATCCTTCGCGCCACCTTTATTGACTACTTCTTCCTTATCAGTCGAAGTAAGACTGCCAGTTTTTGAGTTTACTGTGTAACTTGTTGTCTTCTTAACAACGTCGTCTCCTTTTTTAATGTATTCTACTTCATCCTTGGCTGCGACTTTGACAACTGTTTCTATTGCCGGTTGCTTAACTACTGGTTGTCCTACATGTTCAATCAGATCTCCAGTGTTAGGATTTACACTATAAGTTGTTGTTACCGTCTGTTCTCCGGTTTTACCAGGTACTTCAACATTAGCTTGTCCTTTTTCGCGTGTATTATCTTTTACGTATTTCTTAGGTGATGGGATTTCGGTTGTTTCTACTTTGTCCTTCGCACCATCTTTCTTAAACACTTCATCAAGTGTATTTTTAGTAATCTGTCCTGTATCAGGATCTTTCATACTCACAGTTGTTGACTTAATGATGTCATTTCCGAGTTTGCTATATACAACAGTTTCTCCAACTTTTTCTAAAGACTTGGCTGTAGTAATCTTAGGATTTTGAAAACCTATCCCATCTAAGGAAATTCGTTTCCCAGAAATAAACTCTGGTCGTCTATTAATCATATCATTTTCAAAATAAGAACGTGAACTATGCCCTCCTTTTGTATCCCCAACATTTATAACAACATCACTATCATTACTGACACTTTTTCCTATAGTAGAATCGTTATTAACTATATAATGTGTCATTTTCCCAGACTGAGCTATTTTTTTACTATCTAAACCTTTTTGCCAAAACGCAGATGATGAGAGAAGACCAGTCCTCACTTTTGGAGCATTAAATGTCGTCCCTTTTTTTAATATATTTTCATAAAAGTTTTTATAATTTAATTTTTCTTCAGGAGATATACCTCTGTTATTAGAATATGCTAATTCGTAGGCCTCAACCATGGCACGCTGAACCAAATATCCTCCCAGAGAATGTCCAGTTAGATAAAGATTGGTGATACTCTTATCCTTAGCTAGCTCACGCATGATATTTTCTGCATCTATCCCTTGCTGAGGATTGCTACCTGTTCCAAGTACTCCATCAGCCACAATATCTTTGGTATCACTTGTTCCTCGAAACGCTAATACTTGAGCAGTCCCATTTGGTAAAAACGGAAAATCACTCTTTGTTTCAAATAACACTGCATCTAGTCCGCTGGAGGTATGATAACTTTTCTTTCTTTTCCAATAAGGAGCTAATTCCCTATTCATCATCATATATTCATAGCGTGGTTTATTTTCGCCTTTCTTTTTGTATAACTCTGCTTCTGTTAAGGGTTTCTTATGATCCAGTACTCTGTCAATATACTTATCGTCACGGTAGGACAATTCCATGAACATAATCATATCACGTTCACTGACATTCCATTTTAATTTTTCATCTGGTTTTTCTTTACTGTCAATAATACCATCACCATCAGTATCTTCTAATAACGGATGACTGTTATAGCCTACATACTTTTTCCCGTCCTTTTCATAAATATAAAGTTCTTCTTTATCCTTCAAGTAATCTTCATCTGTATAAGCTTCTGGACTTAACGTAGGGCCGTTTAATAACAAACTGTCAAGCTTATCACCTTCTGAACCGATTATTCCTGCTTTGATTTTTTGAGCATCTTCCTCAGTCAATTCATATTTTTTAATATCGGAAGGATTGGATGCTGCTCTCACCGCTGGAGTGCTTGATCTGTCTTCACCCGCCACGAAAGCCCTTGTGGTCAAGCTATTATTTTCTTTATCCCCAGATGTCTCGAGTTCTGTAGTCCTTGTAGATCCTATTGGAGTATCTTTTGGAGCTGGACTAGAGATATCACCTTGATTCTCTGGTGAATTTTGATTCTCTTCTTTGTTCTCCACAGTAGGGGTAGAATTCTCCCTTTCAGAATTAGCCCCTATCTCTGTTGCCAAATTATTTTCCGTAGAAGCTAGCACTCCCTGGGATGGTGCAAACAAGGCAACTCCTATTAAAACAGATGCCACTCCAACAGAAAACTTTCGAATCGAAAAACGTTGACGTTTATTAAAAATATCTTTCATTTTACAAACTTTCTTTCTAACTATTTTTTATACACAATATAGAAAACGCTAACATTTTCTGTTAACAAAATCATAATTTTTTTCTCATAAACTTTAGGAACTTTACTATATTTTAATACATCACATTTTAAATCCTTTCAATTTTTAAATAACTATTTCTTGTAATACCTAAACCCAGTCCCCTTATTAATCAGGCGGGTTATTTAGGTTACGGACAGAACCACTTATTTTAGACCACCAAACAACTTTGTAAAAAAAGAACCAAGGTTACCTTTTTCTCTTTTATCATCTAGGTCCATTTCCCCATCCGTATGACAATTAATAACCTGCTGTTAAAATTTTACTACATTATGGAAGAAATCAAAATATTGCACGCTCTATACTGCCATTATATCACAAAGAGTTTATTATAGGAAAAAAATAACCATTTCTTGATTTTATAAAAACCAAGAAACGGTAGGCTGATTTTAATCTTCTTGAATCTCGATGACGATTTCTTGACCTTCTTGTTCTTCCAGTTGTTCTTTGAAACTGTTCAAGGTCTCTTTAGATGCTTCTGTCGCTTGACGAGCACATGATTTGGCTTGAGCAAGTACACTGTCCACAGTGATTTCACCTGACTCAACCTGTTCTTTGGTTTTCAGAACAAAATCCGTAGCCTGCTCCTTAACTTCTGTCAGTTTTTCACAGACCTGCTCCTTGGCATACTCAGGATCTTCTCTCAAATCATCCAGAAAATCTTGAGCTTGATTGCAAACTTGTTTGCCCTTGTCACTTGTTAAAAACAAGGCAAGAGCTGCACCTGAAACGGTTCCTAAAAGGATTGAGGATAGTTTACCCATAAGGATTCTCCTTTTTTATTTTTTGAAAAATTTACTTGCGACACGTAGAGCTGACAGACCTGCACCAGTCTTGAGTGTTTTTGAACCAGCTGATGAAGCTTTCTTACTCAAGACACGCGCATGGTCATTGAGATCTGAAACAGATAGAGACAAATCTGCAACAGCATTAAAGAGTGGATCAATTGTTGCTACCTTGACATTGATATCATCTGCCAAGACATTGACCTTAGCCAGCAATTCATTGGTATGATGCAAGGTCACATCCACATCTGAAGTCAAGGTTTTAATCGTCTTCTCTGTTTCATCGATAACACGTCCAAGCTTTTGTACAGTAATGATTAGATAGACTAAAAATACAATCAAGGCAAGGGCTACAAGAATATATGCAACTTCTAACATTTAATTTTCCTCCTCTGTAACATAGTAAGGGGCCTTCTTTCGATTTTGATATAGAATGATAAAAATACCGAGTCCGATAAGGACAACTGATAGCCATTGAGACACTCGAAGGCCAAAGAACATAAGACTATCTGTCCGCATGCCTTCGATAACCATACGACCGAAACCATACCAAATCAAATAGAAAGCAGTGATATGGCCTCGTCTAAGGCTCTTCCATTTTCGTCTGAATATCAGAATCAAGGCAAAGCCAAGCAGATTCCAAAGAGACTCATAAAGAAAAGTCGGTTGACGGTAGCTCCCCTCAATATACATCTGGTCACGGATAAAGGCAGGTAGATAATCCAGATTATCCACTGCTGCACCATAAGCTTCTTGGTTAAAGAAATTGCCCCAGCGTCCCAGACTTTGGGCAATCATGACGCTAGGCGCTGCAATATCTAGAAAATCCCAAGTATTGATAAGTTTACGATCAGCAAAGATATAGAGTACAAGGGCCCCAGTAATCAAACCACCATAAATAGCCAAACCACCATTCCAAATGGCAAAAATTTCTCCCAAATTCTGACTATAGTAATCAAAACGGAAAATAACGTAGTAGAGACGAGCCCCTAAAATAGCCAAGGGAAAGGCTATCAAGATAAAATCTAAAATATCGTCTGGGATGATCTTCTTTCTAGGCGCTTCTTTCATGGTCAAATAAACCGCCAGAATCAAACCTGTCACAATACACAAGGCATACCAACGAATGGCTAGAGGGCCTAGATGAATAGCAATTGGATCAAGCATTAGGCACCTCGTTTTGAGCAATGAGATTTGTCAAACGTTCTTCGAACAAACGCGTCGCATCAAAGCCCATTTCCTTGGCACGATAATTCATGGCAGCTGCCTCAATCACAACAGAGATATTACGCCCTGTTTTCACTGGGATGCGGATACGAGGAATGGCTACACCAGAAATTTCTATTTCCTCAGCATTGTTTCCTAGACGATCAAAGGTCTTATGCGTATCATAGTTTTCCAAGTAGACAGCAAGCTGGACTTGTGAAGAGTCCTTGACAGCACTCGCACCGTAGAGGCTCATAACATCGATAATCCCAACTCCACGAATTTCAATCAAGTGTTTCAAGATTTCAGCTGGTTCACCCCAAAGAGTAATCTCATCCTTGGCAAAAATATCGACACGGTCATCAGCCACCAAGCGGTGACCACGCTTGACAAGCTCAAGACCTGTTTCACTCTTACCGATACCACTATCGCCTTGAATCAAGACACCCATACCATAGATATCCATCAAGACACCGTGCACACTGGTACGTTCTGCCAAACGTGAATCCAGATAACTAGATAATTCTCCAGACAAACGACTGGTCGCCGTACGGCTGGTTAAAATGGCAATCTTACATTCTCTAGCAGCCTTTAACATCTCCCCTGGAACCACCAAACCACGGGAAACAATAACCGCAGGTGTCTCAGGTAGAAACATTTTTTTCAAAACTTCATAACGACTGTTAGAAGGCATGCTTACCAGATAGGACCACTCCTTCATCCCCAAGAGTTGGATTCGCTCTGGCGTGTAGTAGTCAAAATAGCCCGTCATTTCAAGACCAGGTCGCGTAATGTCCGCGGTATTGATTTCCTTTTCAAGTAATTCTGGTTCGCCATAGACAATGTCTAGTCTAAGCTTTTCAATCACTTCTTTTACTAAAACCGACATCATTTCCTCCTTCAAATGAGTTCTTCTCTCTATTATATCAAATTGTAGGAGGATATTTCAGATTTTTGCAGGCTTTGGAGTATTTATTTAAAAGAAAGGCTCTATAATATTTGTAGTGGGTAAATCCCCTATGGATATTATGGAGCCTACTTTGTTGTA
>NZ_JUUO01000108.1 GCF_001074975.1 Streptococcus pseudopneumoniae
TCAGTCACATATATAATCCAAGGTGAAGCTGACGTGGTTTGAAGAGATTTTCGAAGAGTATAAGCCTAGTGGCTATATTCAGAAAAAGGCCTTACCAGACGCTTATTGGTTCTGGTAGGGCCTTTTCTTTATTCTTTTAAGTGATAAGAGTAGCTAGCGACAACGATGTCTTGGTGCCAACGAAGGGCGTATTTGAGTTTGAGACTCATCTGATTGTGCAGGATATTTTGCCAAGGTTTATTAGGGATAAACTGGGGAACGAGGACAGTGACTGTATAGTTCTTTTTCTGAGCTTCCTCGGAAATCCGTTTGACATACTTGACAGTAGGGGTGATGATGTTGCGGTAGCTGGTCTTGATGTTTTTCAGAGTAATGGTTGGGAAGTAATCGGCAAATTCTTGGAGAATTTCTTGATCTTTTTCTGCTGTCTCCTTGGTAGAAATATGCATGGCTAGGACTTCGTCACCGATACTTTGAGCGTAGTTAATAGCTCCGACGCTGACTCGGGTGACATTTCCTACTAGGACCAGAACCAGATTGCCGTCGTAAGTACGTTTTTCGATTCCTTCATAGAGTCGCAGTTGTTGGGCTACTTTTTGGTAATGACTGTGAATTGCCAAGAAGAGTAGGGTGAGTGCGAGGATAATCGGGAAGAAAGGCCAGATATCACTGAGACGGAAAAAGAGCAGGATTAGCACAATAGCGTAGCAAATGATTGCCCCAAGGATATTAGCAAGAGCAGGTTTTAAGAAGTTGGCCCCTTTTTCCTTTTTCCAATGACGAATCATCCCAGTCTGAGATAGGGCGAAGGGAACGAAGACCCCGATAGTATAAAGAGGAATCAAGCGTTCGGTATTGCCATTAAAAATGAGAAGAAGAATCATAGCCCCAAAAGCCAGAGTTAAAATTCCATTGGAGTAGCCTAGGCGGTCTCCTTTTTCCATAAAGAGATGGGGCATGTATTTGTTTTTAGCCATATTGTAAGCCAGCATAGGGAAGGCCGAAAAGCCAGTATTTGCAGCTACGGCCAAAATCAAGGCTGTGGAGAATTGGAAGATATAATACCCAAGGTGGCCAAAGAAGGAATTACCAAGGATGCCTTGAGCCATCTGTGAAAGAATAGTTTCTCCGTGTTGAGGCATAATCCCCATCCAGTAGTTTAGGAAGGTGATACCAGCAAAAAGAAAACCTAAAATCAGTGACATAATGGTCAAGGTTTGAGCGGCATTCTTTTCTTTTGGAGCCTTGAAAAAGGGAACAGCATTTGAAATAGCTTCAACCCCTGTCAGAGAGGCAGATCCGCTGGTAAAAGCTCTTAGGATGAGAACGATAGACAGGTTCGGAACAGCATGCCCAATAGGTGAAGTTGCCTGATAGCTGAGAGAACCAGTTACTAGTTGAAAGAATCCATAGAGCAAGAGAAAGACAGTACTGATGATAAAGAGATAGACAGGAATCATCAGTGAACTGGCAGATTCTTTCAACCCTCGTAAGTTCAAGAGCATGAGCAAGCAAACCAGAAAAATAGAGATGTGAAGGTTGTAAGGGTGAAGAGCAGGGAGAGCTGCTGTGATAGCGTCAGCTCCAGATGCAACGGATACCGCTACGGTCAACATATAGTCAACCAGAAGACTACCTCCAGCAATCAAGCCAAGTTCGGGAGATAGATTTTCTCGAGTAACCATATATGCCCCTCCCCCTTGAGGATAGGCATGGATAATTTGACGGTAGGAAACGGTCAGGCTAGCTAGAAGCAGGAGGACAAAGAGGCCGATAGGAAGGCTCCACCATATAGCTAGAGGAGAGAGACTAGCCAAGACGAGAACTACTTGCTCAGGCCCATAGGCGATGGAGGACAGAGCGTCGCTTGACAACATGGCTAGTGCCTGCATTTTCCCCAGCAGTCCCCCTTCGCCTTCGGTTAAGGACTTGAGAGGACGACCGATAAAGGTCTGTTTTAATTTTGTAAGCATTTTCTTTCCTTTTCTGAAAATTTCAATAAGTGTTATTATACTGCTTTGGAAAAAGAGCGTCAAGAGATGACGATGGGTTTTAGAATATTTTTTATAGATGAGGAGAGAGGACAGTTTTTTGGTATAATAGTAGATAGAAAACGAGGTTAGAAGAGATGATTTTTGATACACATACACACTTGAATGTAGAAGAATTTGCAGGTCGTGAGGCAGAAGAAATTGCCTTGGCTGCTGAGATGGGTGTGACACAGATGAATATTGTTGGTTTTGATCAACCGACGATAGAGCGTGCCTTGGAGTTGGTAGATGAGTATGACCAACTTTACGCGACTATTGGTTGGCATCCGACAGAAGCTGGGACGTATACAGAGGAGATTGAAGCCTACTTGCTTGACAAGCTCAAGCATCCCAAGGTTGTTGCTTTAGGTGAAATTGGTTTAGACTACCATTGGATGACAGCGCCAAAAGAAGTACAGGAGCAGGTTTTTCGTCGTCAGATTCAGCTATCTAAGGACTTGGATTTGCCTTTTGTTGTCCATACCCGTGATGCGCTGGAAGATACCTATGAGATTATTAAGAGCGAGGGAGTTGGTCCCCGAGGTGGTATCATGCATTCATTTTCAGGGACGCTTGAGTGGGCAGAGAAGTTTGTGGAGCTTGGTATGATCATTTCCTTCTCAGGAGTGGTGACTTTCAAGAAGGCAACTGACATCCAAGAAGCAGCTAAAGAGTTACCTTTGGACAAGATTTTGGTGGAAACAGATGCGCCCTACTTAGCACCTGTACCCAAGCGTGGTCGTGAAAATAAAACAGCCTATACTCGCTATGTAGTGGACTTTATAGCTGACTTGCGTGGGATGACGGCAGAAGAGCTAGCGACGGTAACAACTGCAAATGCAGAGCGAATTTTTGGATTGGACAGCAAGTAATGAGAGAGAAAATTTCCCAAGTCATCGTGGTTGAAGGGCGTGATGATACGGCCAATCTCAAACGCTATTTCAATGTAGAGACCTATGAGACTCGAGGTTCTGCCATCAATGACCAGGATATAGAGCGGATTCAGCGTCTGCACCAACGTCATGGGGTCATTGTCTTTACAGACCCAGATTTTAATGGGGAGCGGATTCGGCGCATGATTATGACGGCCATTCCAACGGTTCAGCATGCCTTCCTCAAACGAGAAGAAGCTGTTCCTAAGTCCAAAACCAAGGGGTGTTCTCTGGGAATTGAGCATGCCAGTTATGAAGACCTGAAAACGGCTCTAGCTCAGGTAACAGAACAATTTGAACATGAGAGTCAGTTTGATATCAGTCGTAGCGACTTGATTCGCCTTGGTTTTCTAGCAGGGGCAGATAGCCGTAAGCGCAGAGAATATCTGGGAGAGGCTCTCCGAATCGGCTATTCTAACGGCAAGCAACTCCTCAAGCGTTTAGAGTTGTTTGGGGTTACCTTGACAGAAGTGGAAGAAGCTATGAAATCTTATGAGAACAGCTAAGCAGACCCCAAATGTAAGGGGAATGTGTTACAATAGAAGTAACAGATAATAGAAAAGAGAATAGATGAGAATTGCAGATTATAGCGTGACCAAGGCAGTGCTGGAGCGTCACGGTTTTACCTTTAAAAAATCCTTCGGACAAAATTTCCTGACGGATACCAATATTCTTCAAAAAATCGTGGATACGGCTGAAATTAATGACCAGGTCAATGTTATCGAAATCGGGCCAGGTATTGGTGCTTTGACAGAGTTTTTGGCTGAGCGTGCAGCTGAAGTCATGGCCTTTGAGATTGACCACCGTTTGGTGCCAATTTTGGCAGATACCTTGCGTGATTTTGATAATGTGACCGTAGTCAACGAGGATATTCTCAAGGTTGACTTGGCGCAACATATCCAGAATTTTAAAAATCCTGACCTGCCAATCAAGGTAGTAGCCAACTTGCCTTATTACATCACGACGCCTATTCTCATGCACTTGATTGAAAGTGGCATTCCTTTTAGTGAGTTTGTGGTCATGATGCAGAAAGAAGTGGCGGATCGCATTTCCGCTCAACCGAATACCAAGGCTTATGGTAGCTTGTCGATTGCGGTGCAGTATTACATGACTGCCAAGGTTGCCTTTATCGTGCCTCGTACGGTCTTTGTGCCAGCGCCAAATGTGGACTCAGCTATCTTGAAAATGGTGCGTCGTCCAGAGCCAGCCGTAGCAGTGGAAGACGAGAACTTCTTCTTTAAGGTTTCTAAGGCAAGTTTTACCCATCGTCGCAAGACCTTATGGAATAACTTGACAGGTTACTTTGGTAAGACTGAAGAGGTCAAGGATAAGCTGACCAAGGCCTTGGACCAAGCAGGTTTGTCACCAAGTGTACGTGGGGAAGCTCTCAGCTTGGAAGAATTTGCCAGCCTAGCAGACGCACTTAAAGGGCAAGGACTCTAAGATGCAGGGACAAATCATTAAAGCCTTGGCTGGATTCTACTATGTAGAGAGTGATGACCAAGTCTATCAAACACGCGCGCGTGGAAATTTCCGTAAAAAAGGGCATACACCTTATGTTGGGGACTGGGTAGATTTTTCTGCCGAGGAAAATTCAGAAGGCTATATCCTCAAGATTCATGAACGGAAAAACAGTCTGGTCCGTCCGCCTATTGTCAATATTGACCAAGCTGTGGTGATCATGTCTGTCAAGGAACCTGATTTTAACAGCAATTTGCTGGATCGGTTCTTGGTTCTTTTGGAGCACAAGGACATCCATCCCATCGTCTATATTTCTAAGATGGATTTGTTGGAAGATAGGTCAGAATTGGATTTTTACCAACAAACCTATGGTGCTATTGGATACGATTTTGTG
This sequence comes from Streptococcus pseudopneumoniae, assembly GCF_001074975.1. Classification (GTDB taxonomy): domain Bacteria; phylum Bacillota; class Bacilli; order Lactobacillales; family Streptococcaceae; genus Streptococcus; species Streptococcus pseudopneumoniae_D. Next base: position 4,818 of record NZ_JUUO01000108.1, read on the forward strand.
ACCAGTAAGGAGGAACTTTTGCCCTTGTTAATAGGCAAGGTTACAGTCTTTATGGGGCAGACGGGTGTTGGAAAATCAACTCTTCTCAATAAAATCGCACCAGACCTTAATCTTGAAACAGGAGAAATCTCAGACAGTCTGGGTCGTGGGCGCCATACCACTCGAGCTGTTAGTTTTTATAACCTCAATGGGGGTAAAATCGCAGACACACCAGGTTTTTCATCACTGGATTATGAAGTGACAACGACTGAAGACCTTAACCAGGCTTTTCCAGAGATTGCTAGTGTCAGTCGAGACTGCAAATTCCGCACTTGTACACATACCCATGAGCCGTCCTGTGCTGTCAAGCCAGCAGTAGAAGAAGGAATTATTGCCACCTTCCGTTTTGACAACTACCTGCAATTCCTCAGTGAAATTGAAAATCGTAGAGAAACCTATAAAAAAGTCAGCAAAAAAATTCCAAAATAAGGAGAAACCTATGTCTCAATACAAGATTGCTCCGTCAATTCTGGCAGCAGATTATGCCAACTTTGAACGTGAAATCAAACGTCTAGAAGCAACTGGGGCAGAGTATGCCCATATCGATATCATGGATGGTCATTTTGTACCGCAAATCAGTTTTGGTGCGGGTGTGGTCGAATCTCTTCGTCCCCATAGCAAGATGGTCTTTGACTGCCACTTGATGGTGTCAAACCCTGAGCATCATTTAGAAGACTTTGCGCGTGCAGGTGCGGATATTATCAGCATCCATGTGGAAGCAACACCTCATATTCATGGTGCCCTCCAAAAAATTCGTTCACTCGGTGTTAAGCCTTCAGTCGTTATCAATCCTGGCACACCAGTTGAAGCCGTCAAGCACGTTCTTCACCTAGTTGACCAAGTCTTAGTCATGACGGTTAACCCAGGCTTTGGTGGACAAGCCTTTCTACCAGAGACCATGGATAAGGTCCGTGAGTTGGTTGCCCTTCGTGAGGAAAAAGGCTTGAACTATGAAATCGAAGTGGATGGTGGGATTGATGATCAAACTATTGCCCAAGCCAAAGAAGCTGGTGCGACTGTTTTTGTAGCAGGTTCCTATGTCTTTAAGGGAGATGTCAATGAGCGAGTACAAACTCTCAGAAAACAACTGGACTAAGGTTGCCGTTTTTGCAGGAGGAGACCGCGGTCATTATCGGACGGACTTTGATAGTTTTGTCGGTGTGGATCGAGGCTCGCTCTGGGTCTTGGAGGAAAATCTACCTCTTGCTCTAGCGGTTGGAGATTTTGATTCTGTCACTGCAGAAGAGCGACAGGTGATTCAAAAAAGTGCCCAGCATTTTGTCCAAGCCCGACCAGAAAAGGATGATACAGATCTGGAATTGGCTCTCTTGACTATCTTTGAGAAAAATCCTCAGGCTCAGGTCACTATTTTCGGTGCTTTGGGTGGTCGTATTGACCATATGCTGGCTAATGTCTTTCTTCCAAGTAACCCCAAGTTGGCACCTTATATGCGCCAGATAGCGATTGAAGATGGACAAAACTTGATTGCCTATTGTCCAGAAGGGACCAGTCAGCTAGAACCTCGTTCAGACTACGACTACCTAGCCTTTATGCAGGTTCGGGATAGCCAGCTGACCATTCTTGGTGCCAAGTATGAGTTGACAGAGGAAAATTTTTTCTTTAAAAAAGTGTACGCTTCTAACGAATATATAGATAGGGAAGTGTCGGTGACTTGCCCAGATGGCTATGTGGTCGTACTGCATAGTAAGGACAGGAGGTAGGATGGAAAGTTTACTTGTTCTATTATTAATTACCAACCTAGCTGGACTCTTTCTGATTTGGCAAAGACAGGATAAGCAGGAAAAACATCTAGCCAAGAGCTTGGAGGATCAGGCAGATCACTTGTCAGACCAGTTGGATTACCGCTTTGAACAAGCCAGACAAGCCAGTCAACTAGACCAAAAAGACTTGGAAGTGGCTGTCAGCGACCGCTTGCAAGAAGTGAGAATTGAATTGCACCAGGGTCTGACTCAGGTCCGTCAAGAAATGACAGAGAATCTCTTGCAAACTAGAGATAAGACTGACCAACGTCTTCAAGCCTTACAGGAATCAAATGAGCTACGTTTGGAACAAATGCGCCAGACGGTCGAGGAAAAGTTAGAAAAGACCTTACAGACACGCTTGCAGGTTTCCTTTGAGACAGTTTCCAAACAACTGGAATCGGTTAATCGTGGCCTTGGAGAAATGCAGACAGTTGCCCGCGATGTCGGTGCTCTTAACAAGGTTCTCTCAGGAACCAAGACGCGAGGAATTCTGGGTGAATTGCAACTGGGACAAATCATTGAGGACATCATGACACCTGCCCAGTATGAACGAGAATACGCAACGGTTGAAAACTCCAGTGAACGAGTGGAGTATGCCATCAAGTTACCCGGACAAGGCGACCAAGAATACGTCTATCTGCCAATCGACTCTAAGTTTCCACTGGCAGATTATTATCGCCTAGAAGAAGCCTATGAAGTGGGTGACAAGGATGAGATTGAAGGCTGTCGCAAGTCACTCCTAGCAAGCGTCAAGCGCTTTGCCAAGGATATCAAGAGCAAGTACATATCACCGCCTCGGACGACCAATTTTGGAGTTTTGTTTGTTCCGACAGAAGGTCTCTACTCAGAAATCGTCCGCAATCCTGTCTTCTTTGATGATTTGAGACGGGAGGAGCAGATTATTGTTGCAGGTCCAAGTACCCTATCAGCTCTTCTTAACTCCCTATCAGTTGGTTTCAAAACCCTCAATATCCAAAAGAGTGCTGACCATATCAGCAAGACTCTTGCCAGCGTCAAGACCGAGTTTGGCAAGTTTGGGGGAATTTTGGTTAAGGCACAAAAACACCTCCAACATGCCTCTGGCAATATTGATGAATTATTAAACCGTCGTACCACAGCTATCGAGCGGACGCTCCGTCACATTGAGTTGTCAGAAGGTGAGCCTGCGCTTGATCTACTCCATTTCCAAGAAAATGAGGAAGAATATGAAGATTAGTCACATGAAAAAAGATGAGCTGTTTGAAGGCTTTTACCTAATCAAATCAGCTGACCTGAGGCAAACTCGAGCTGGGAAAAACTATCTAGCCTTTACCTTCCAAGATGATAGTGGCGAGATTGATGGGAAGCTCTGGGATGCTCAACCTCATAACGTTGAGGCTTTTACCGCAGGTAAGGTTGTTCACATGAAAGGGCGACGAGAAGTTTATAACAATACCCCTCAAGTCAACCAAATTACTCTCCGCTTGCCTCAACCCGGTGAACCCAATGATCCAGCTGATTTCAAGGTCAAGTCACCAGTTGATGTCAAGGAAATTCGTGACTACATGTCGCAAATGATTTTCAAAATTGAAAATCCTGTCTGGCAAAGAATTGTTCGAAAGCTCTACACCAAGTATGATAAGGAATTTTACTCCTATCCAGCTGCCAAGACTAATCACCATGCCTTTGAAACAGGCTTAGCCTATCATACGGCAACCATGGTGCGCTTGGCAGATGCTATTAGCGAGGTTTATCCTCAGCTCAATAAGAGCCTGCTCTATGCGGGGATTATGTTGCATGATTTGGCTAAGGTCATCGAGTTGACGGGACCAGACCAGACCGAGTACACAGTCAGAGGTAATCTTCTTGGGCATATCGCTCTGATTGATAGCGAAATTACTAAGACAGTGATGGAACTCGACATCGATGATACCAAGGAAGAAGTTGTTCTGCTTCGTCACGTCATCCTCAGTCACCACGGCTTACTTGAGTATGGAAGCCCAGTCCGTCCACGCATTTTGGAAGCAGAGATTATCCATATGATTGACAATCTTGATGCTAGCATGATGATGATGTCTACAGCTCTGGCTTTGGTAGATAAGGGAGAGATGACCAATAAAATCTTCGCTATGGACAATCGTTCCTTCTATAAACCAGATTTAGATTAATAATTTAAGAAAAATGAGCATTTTTTAGGATAAGAATGTTCGTTTTTTTATGTGAATGTGGTATAATGGATAAAATATCAAAATTAATACTCTTCGAAAATCAAATTCAAACCACGTCAGCTTCACCTTGCCGTACTCAAGTACAGCCTGCGGCTAGCTTCCTAGTTTGCTCTTTGATTTTCATTGAGTATAAATGGAATGGGAAATAGAAATGAAATTAAGAAGAAGTGATCGGATGGTTGTCATTTCCAACTATTTGATTAATAATCCTTATAAACTAACCAGTCTCAATACTTTTGCTGAAAAGTACGAATCTGCTAAATCATCCATCTCAGAAGATATCGTCATTATCAAACGCGCCTTTGAGGAAATTGAAATCGGTCATATCCAAACAGTAACTGGGGCCGGCGGAGGTGTCATCTTTACACCATCAATCTCAAGTCATGATGCCAAGGAAATGGTTGAGGATTTGCGCGCCAAGTTGTCAGAAAGTGACCGTATCTTGCCAGGTGGTTATATCTACTTGTCAGATTTGCTTAGCACACCAGCCATCTTGAAAAATATTGGTCGCATTATTGCCAAGAGTTTTATGGACCAAAAAATTGATGCGGTTATGACCGTAGCGACTAAGGGTGTTCCACTTGCAAATGCAGTTGCCAATGTCCTCAATGTTCCTTTTGTTATTGTGCGCCGTGACCTGAAAATTACCGAAGGTTCAACTGTTAGCGTTAACTATGTATCAGGTTCAAGTGGTGACCGTATCGAGAAAATGTTCCTTTCAAAACGTAGTCTTAAAGCAGGCAGCCGTGTTTTGATTGTGGATGACTTCTTGAAAGGTGGCGGAACTGTCAACGGAATGATTAGTCTCTTGCGCGAGTTCGACTCAGAACTGGCAGGTGTTGCAGTCTTTGCGGATAATGCCCAAGAAGAACGTGAAAAGCAGTTTGACTACAAGTCACTCTTGAAGGTAACCAATATTGATGTTAAGAACCAAGCCATCGATGTTGAGGTTGGTAATATCTTTGACGAAGATAAATAAGAGATAGAACTAAAGGTTGGAACGATTGTCCCAGCCTTTCTTTGCAAATAGAATAGAAGGAAGCTTATGAAAACACCATTTATCAATAAAGAAGACTTAGAAGCGATTGTTGCTGAGTTCCCGACTCCCTTTCACTTGTATGATGAGAAGGGGATTCGTGAGAAGGCCAGAGCCGTCAACCAAGCCTTTTCGTGGAACAAGGGCTTTAAGGAATACTTTGCAGTTAAAGCTACTCCAACCCCAGCCATTTTGAAAATCCTCCAAGAGGAAGGCTGTGGTGTGGACTGCTCTAGTTATGTGGAGCTTTTGATGAGTCATAAACTGGATTTTCCCGGTTCTGAGATTATGTTCTCTTCAAACAATACGCCAGACAAGGAATATGCCTATGCGCGTGAATTGGGGGCGACCATTAACTTGGATGCCTTTGAAGATATTGAACATCTGGAGAGAGCAGTAGGCATTCCAGAAATCATCTCATGTCGTTATAATCCTGGCGGTGTTTTTGAACTGGGGACAGACATTATGGATAATCCTGGCGAGGCTAAGTTTGGCATGACCAAGGACCAGCTCTTTAAAGCCTTTGCTATTTTGAAGGAAAAAGGAGCTAAGACCTTTGGGATTCACTCCTTCCTAGCGTCTAATACCGTGACCCATCTCTATTATCCAGAATTGGCGCGTCAGCTCTTTGAATTGGCTGTTGAAATCAAAGAAAAGTTGGGCATTTCGCTAGACTTTATCAATCTTTCTGGCGGTATTGGTGTCAATTATCGTCCTGAGCAGGAGCCAAATGATATTGACTTGATTGGTGAGGGAGTGCGTAAGGTGTATGAAGAGGTTCTTACCCCATCAGGTCTTGATCAGGTCAAGATTTTTACCGAATTGGGTCGCTTTATGCTAGCCCCTCACGGTGCTTTGGTCACAAGAGTCACTCATAAGAAGAAAACCTACCGTACCTATCTGGGTGTGGATGCATCAGCAGTCAACCTTATGCGTCCAGCCATGTATGGAGCCTACCACCATATTACCAATCTGACTCATCCAGAAGGACCAGCTGAAGTGGTAGATGTGGTTGGTTCACTCTGTGAAAACAATGATAAATTTGCAGTGAATCGCGAACTGCCTCATACAGAAATCGGTGATTTGCTGGTCATTCATGATACAGGTGCTCACGGTTTTTCAATGGGCTACCAGTACAATGCCAAACTTCGTTCTGCGGAAATCCTCTATACCGAAGAAGGGAAAGTCCGTCAAATCCGCCGTGCAGAGCGCCCTGAGGACTACTTTGCAACCTTGTATGGCTTTGATTTTGAAAAATAAAATGATAATTAATTGAAAATGAAATTGAAAAACAGATTGCTTTCTAAAAAATAGGCAAAAATCTTGTTTTTCTTTCAAGTCGTGATATAATAAAACTATAAAACGTTTTCAAGGAAGGTAACGATATGTCTGAAGAAACAATTGATTATGGACAAGTGACAGGAATGGTGCATTCGACAGAAAGCTTTGGGGCGGTAGATGGCCCTGGTATTCGCTTTATTGTCTTTTTGCAAGGCTGTCAGATGCGTTGCCAATATTGCCATAACCCAGATACTTGGGCTATGGAAACCAATAAATCTCGCGTACGAACAGTAGATGATGTTCTAGAAGAAGCGCTTCGTTATCGTGGTTTCTGGGGAGACAAAGGAGGCATTACAGTCAGTGGTGGTGAAGCTCTTCTCCAAATTGATTTCTTGATTGCTCTCTTTACCAAGGCAAAAGAAAAAGGTATTCACTGTACCTTGGATACTTGTGCCCTTCCATTCCGTAACAAACCACGCTATCTAGAAAAGTTCAACAAGCTCATGGCTGTGACAGACTTGGTTCTCCTTGACATCAAGGAAATCAACGAAGCACAGCACAAGATTGTCACTAGCCAAACTAATAAAAATATCTTGGCCTGTGCCCAGTATCTATCAGATATTGGAAAACCTGTCTGGATTCGTCACGTGCTAGTTCCAGGTTTGACAGACAGAGATGATGACTTGATTGAACTTGGTAAGTTCGTCAAGACCCTCAAAAATGTGGATAAGTTTGAAATTCTGCCTTATCATACCATGGGTGAGTTCAAATGGCGTGAATTGGGAATTCCATATTCACTCGAAGGGGTCAAACCTCCAACAGCAGACCGCGTCAAGAATGCTAAAAAACTCATGGATACCGAAAGTTACCAAGACTATATGAAACGTGTACATGGATAAAAAAGAAGCCTGATGGAAACATTGGGCTTTTGACTTGCAAAAAGACTTAGCAAATCAGCTAAGCCTTTTTCTTATTATCTCGAACGTTGTTTTCCAGCGTTGCGATTTTTGTGTTTTTTCTTGCTTGTGATAGCAGCTGGTTGTTCAGGGGTAACGTCTTTTCTTCCACTTGGTGTAGAGAAAGCACTTGCTTTTGGTGGGTTCTTGGCTAGTTCTTCACGGACTTTTTTGCGAAGTTTTGGACGAACGATATAGTTGACGATAAACTGTTGGAGAATCATCATGAAACCACCGACAACCCAGTAAAGTGTAACACTGGCTGGTGAGAAGAGGGAGAAGACGACAATCATGAGTGGGCTCATGTAAATCATTTTCTTGATTTGTTCTCTTTGCATTTCATCTTCTACTCCGTGAAGTGAAAGGAGCGATTGAAGATAGTAAAGGATACCAGCGAAGGCAACTAAAATCATACTTGGAGAACCTAGAGGAATTCCTAGGTAACTTGCTTGAGCAACACCTTCAGTATGTTGGGCAGCAAAGTAGATAGCAGAGAAGAAAGGCATTTGAAGGAGGACAGGGAAGCATCCTACACCACCAAACATGCTAATACCGTGCTCTTTTTGAGCAGCAAAGAGAGCTTGTTGGGCTTCGAGTTTTTCTTCTTGAGTAGTTGCTTCTTTGAGACGCGTTTGGTGTGGCTCAAGGACGTGCTTAAGGGCGTTCATCTTTTCAGAGTGAAGCGTTGCCTTCCATGATTGGTAGATACCAAGTGGCAAGATAATCAAGCGCACGATAATGGTTACGATGATGATACCAACCCCAAAACCAAGTCCCTTGTCATTGGCGAAGTACTTGATAGCTTCAGCCATAGGTGCTCCGATCGTATTCCAAATAAATCCTGTTGGCTGGCCTGTGGCTTTATCGACATTGACACAGCCAGTTAAGACTAGCAACATAGCCACTCCCATAGCCGAGAGTGCAAAACGTTTAATAGATTTCACTGTTTTTATTCCTTCTTTAAAAATTATACCTTTCTATTCTACTGTTTTTTTACAAAATATACAATAGTTCTAGAGACCTAATTTGCGATTTTAAAGTCAGGGTAAGGAGGAAAGTTGCTTAATTTGACATCCAAGTAGCTTACTTTTGAAAAAGGTGTCGGTCCTTTTCTGATTTCTTGGATAAATTTCGCTATGATAGCAGATGAGTCTGCTTGAGCTAAGATTTCGACTGTACCATCGTCGTTATTCCATACCCGACCTGTGATGCCACCAATTTCAAGCGCCAAGCTGTAAACACCCCAACGAAAGCCGACTCCCTGCACCCTACCTTGGGCAATCATTCTAACCTTTTGCATACCAAACCCCTTTGATTGTGTTATAATATTTCTATGACTATTATAACCTCAAAAGCCAATTCTGTGGTAAAAAATGCCAAGAAATTACACCAAAAAAAATATCGCAAGTCTGCTTATCTGATTGAAGGCTGGCACTTGTTTGAAGAAGCTGCTCAAGCTGGAGTTACGATTGAGAAAATCTTTGCCCTAGAAAATTACCGAGAACGGTTAGCTTCTTTTCCGCAAACTGTCTGGGTTTCAGAGGATATTTTGCTAGATTTGGCTGATTCTCAGACTCCACAGGGAATTGTTGCGGTGGTTCAAAAAGTAGAAGTAGGACAAGCTGATTTTAGTCAGGGCAAGTTCTTGTTTTTGGAAGATGTGCAAGATCCTGGTAATGTGGGAACTATCATTCGGACTGCGGATGCAGCAGGTTTTACTGGAGTAATTGTTTCAGATAAATCGGCAGATATCTACAGTCTCAAGACTCTACGTTCCATGCAAGGCAGTCATTTTCATCTGCCTATTTACAGGATGTCTAGTCAAGCGCTTCTTGAGGAAGCTAAAAAGGCTGGTATCCCAGTGCTGGCAACAACCCTATCTAAATATTCTATTGATTACAGAGAACTGCCTTCTATAGAAAATTTTGTACTAGTTATGGGAAATGAGGGTCAAGGAATTAGTCCCCTTATGACTGAAAGTGCAGACCAGTTGGTCCATATTAGCATGAAGGGGCAGGCCGAGAGTTTGAATGTTGCGGTTGCAGCCGGTATTTTAATTTTCCATTTAAGCTAATTTTAACTTTCTTTGTTATAATCAAGGAAAGCCATTCATAGAAAAGGAGAAAAGATGAATCACACTATTATTCACGACCGCGCAGGTCTTAATCAATTTTACGCTAAAGTTTATGCCTTTGTTGGTCTGGGAATAGGACTATCCGCTTTGGTATCAGGTCTTATGTTGACGGTCTTTCAGTCTCAGTTGGTTTACTTTTTGATGCAAGGGCGTCTCTGGTTGACCATTGCAACCTTTGCGGAGCTAGCACTAGTCTTCGTTGCTAGTAACATGGCCTTAAAGAATAGTCCAGCGGCTCTTCCAGTATTTTTGCTTTACTCTGTTTTAAACGGTTTTACACTCAGTTTTGTGGTGGCCTTCTATACTCCGGGTACAGTTTTATCTGCCTTTGTGTCGAGCGCCCTTCTCTTCTTTGTCATGGCGGCAGTGGGCATGTTCACCAAGAAAGATTTGAGTGGCCTTGGTCGGGCTATGATGGCGGCTCTTATCGGTTTGCTGATTGCCATGGTAGTTAATATTTTCTTGGCTAGTGGTTTCTTTGATTATATGATCAGCGTAGCCATGGTCTTGGTCTTCTCTGGGCTGATTGCTTGGGACAACCAAAGGATTTGTCTTGCCTATGAACAATCACAAGGTCGTGTAGCGACAGGTTGGGTTGTGTCAATGGCTCTCAGTATCTATCTTGATTTTATCAATCTTTTCCTAAGTATTCTACGTATCTTTGGTCGTAATGACTAGAAGGTACCTAACATCAGTGTTCGAAGGAGCCCTGATTTTTTTAAAATTTCTCTTTTCTTTTCTCGAAAATAGGTGTATAATGCTTTTAACTAATTTTTGAGGAGTAGTTTATGAAGAAAAGTTTTATCCATCAACAAGAAGAAATTTCCTTTGTCAAAAACACTTTTACCCAGTATTTGAAAGATAAGTTAGAAGTTGTCGAAGTTCAAGGTCCTATCTTGAGTAGGGTTGGCGACGGGATGCAGGATAATTTATCAGGTGTGGAGAATGCCGTATCGGTCAAGGTTCTTCAAATTCCTGATGCTACTTATGAAGTGGTGCACTCACTTGCTAAATGGAAACGCCATACCTTGGCTCGTTTTGGTTTCGGTGAGGGTGAAGGTCTTTTTGTTAACATGAAGGCCCTTCGTCCAGACGAAGATTCGCTGGATGCGACCCACTCTGTTTATGTTGACCAGTGGGACTGGGAAAAAGTCATTCCAAATGGTCAACGTAACATTGCTTACCTAAAAGAAACAGTTGAGAAGATTTACAAGGCTATTCGCCTTACTGAGCTAGCTGTTGAAGCCCGCTATGACATCGAATCAATCTTGCCAAAACAAATCACTTTTATCCATACAGAAGAGTTGGTAGAACGCTACCCAGACTTGACACCGAAAGAACGTGAAAATGCTATCTGTAAAGAATTTGGTGCTGTTTTCTTGATTGGTATCGGTGGCGAGTTGCCAGATGGTAAACCGCACGATGGACGTGCACCAGACTACGATGACTGGACAAGTGAGTCTGAAAATGGCTACAAGGGTCTAAATGGTGATATTCTTGTCTGGAATGAATCTTTAGGTGGAGCCTTTGAGTTGTCCTCTATGGGAATCCGTGTAGATGAAGAAACGCTTCGCCGTCAGGTTGCTATTACAGGTGATGAAGACCGCTTGGAATTGGAATGGCACAAGGCTTTGTTGAATGGCCTATTCCCATTGACAATCGGTGGAGGAATTGGACAATCTCGTATGGCCATGTTCCTTCTTCGTAAGAAACACATCGGAGAAGTGCAAACAAGTGTTTGGCCTCAAGAAGTCCGCGATACTTACGAAAATATTTTGTAGAGAATCGAACCGCAAGGTTCGGTTTTCTTTCTCTTTTCGCTCATAATTTGGTATAATAAACGGTATGAAAATCGTATCAGGAATCTATGGGGGACGCCCCCTCAAGACACTAGAAGGCAAGACGACAAGACCTACTTCGGATAAGGTTAGGGGAGCTATTTTTAATATGATTGGTCCCTATTTTGAAGGGGGACGAGTCTTGGACCTGTATGCAGGTAGTGGTGGTTTATCTATCGAGGCAGTATCGCGTGGCATATCCAGCGCTGTTTTGGTAGAGCGAGACCGTAAAGCTCAGACCATCGTGGCTGAAAATATTCAGATGACCAAGGAAGTTGGAAAATTTCAACTCCTCAAGATGGATGCAGAAAGGGCCTTGGAACAGGTATCTGAGGAATTTGACCTCATTTTCTTAGACCCTCCTTATGCCAAGGAACAAATCGTAGCAGATATTGAAAAAATGGCTGAGAGAGCGCTTTTTTCTGAAGATGTCATGGTCGTGTGTGAGACGGATAAGGCCGTTGAACTTCCAGAAGAAATTGCCTGCCTGGGCATCTGGAAGGAAAAAATTTATGGAATTAGTAAGGTGACAGTCTATGTCAGATAAGGTTGGCTTATTCACAGGCTCATTTGATCCGATGACAAATGGGCATTTGGATATGATTGAACGGGCGAGCAGACTTTTTGATAAGCTCTATGTTGGTATTTTTTTTAATCCCCACAAACAAGGATTTCTTCCTATCGAAAATCGTAAACGGGGGTTAGAAAAGGCTGTGAAACATTTGGAAAATGTTGAAGTTGTGTCTTCTCATGATGAATTGGTGGTTGATGTTGCAAAAAGACTGGGTGCTACTTGTCTAGTGCGGGGCTTGAGAAATGCGTCGGATTTGCAATATGAAGCCAGTTTTGATTACTACAACCATCAGCTGTCTCCTGATATAGAGACCATTTATTTACATAGCCGACCTGAACATCTTTATATCAGTTCATCAGGTGTTAGAGAACTTTTGAAGTTTGGTCAGGGTATTGCCTGCTATGTTCCTGAGAGTATTTTGGAGGAAATAAGAAATGAAAAAAAAGATTAGATGGCCCTTATATGTCATTGCGGCCTTGATTGTGACTTTCTTGGCCTTTGTAGTGCCTTTGCCTTATTATATAGAGGTTCCAGGTGGTTCGGAAGATATTCGCCAAGTCCTTAAAGTAAATGACACAGAAGATAAGGAAGCTGGTGCCTATCAATTCGTTACGGTTGGTGTCCAGCACGCTACTTTAGCCCATATGATTTATGCTTGGTTGACGCCTTTTACAGATATTCGGAGTGCTCAGGAGACTACAGGTGGTTCTTCCGATGTTGAATTTATGCGGATCAATCAATTCTACATGCAAACATCGCAAAATATGGCCAAATATCAAGGGCTAAAAACAGCTGGTAAAGATATTGAACTCAAATACCTTGGGGTTTATGTTTTGACTGTGACGGATAATTCGACCTTTAAAGGGATTCTCAACATCTCTGATACGGTCACAGCAGTCAATGATCAGACCTTTGACAGTTCCAAAGACTTGATTGATTACGTCAATTCTCAAAAACTAGGGGACTCTGTCAAAGTCACCTATGAAGAGGATGGGCAAACCAAGTCTGCAGAAGGAAAAATCATTACTCTAGAAAATGGCAAAAATGGAATTGGAATCGGCTTGATTGACCGTACAGAAGTGACCAGTGATGTCCCAATTCGCTTTTCAACAGCTGGTATCGGCGGTCCGAGTGCAGGTCTCATGTTTAGTCTGGCCATCTATACCCAAATAGCTGACCCTGGCCTTCGAAATGGCCGTATCGTTGCCGGTACAGGAACCATTGACCGCGATGGGAATGTGGGGGACATTGGAGGTATTGATAAGAAAGTTGTTGCTTCGGCTAGAGAAGGTGCCGCGATTTTCTTTGTCCCGGATAACCCTGTTAGCGAAGAAGAACAAACAGCACATCCTGATGCTAAAAACAACTACCAAACAGCTCTGGAAGCAGCTAAAACAATCAAGACAGATATGAAAATCGTGCCAGTTAAAACCCTACAAGATGCAATTGATTACTTGAAAAACAATCCCTAGTTTTTGAGTGAAGTTTCCAAACTAGCGCACAAACAGAGAAGATGGTATAATAGTCAAATGGTTCAATTATTATTCACTCTAAGCAGTCATATGCTCTTTATTTATGTGAGTTTTTACCTTTTAAAGAATCTTTTTAGATGGGAAAAGGTTTTAAAAGTGACAGCTGAGAATACAGGAAAAGTTCGTTTACTAGTAGCCTTTTTCAGCATTGTAATGGGCTATATCATGAGTTCTTTCTTTATCAGCCTATATCAGTTGTGGCAAGAAGCGCTTAGAGGATTATTATAAAATCAAATGTAAAGGAAATCAGTATGGAAAAAATTGTGGTTCAAGGTGGCGATAATCGTCTGGTAGGAAGTGTTACGATCGAAGGAGCAAAGAATGCAGTCTTGCCCTTGTTGGCAGCAACTATTCTAGCAAGTGAAGGAAAGACCGTCTTGCAGAATGTTCCGATTTTGTCAGATGTTTTCACTATGAATCAGGTGGTTCGTGGTTTGAATGCCAAGGTGGATTTTGATGAGGAGGCTCACCTTGTAGAGGTGGACGCGACTGGCGATATCACTGAGGAAGCTCCTTACAAGTATGTCAGCAAGATGCGTGCATCTATCGTTGTCTTGGGACCAATTCTTGCCCGTGTAGGTCATGCCAAGGTATCCATGCCAGGTGGTTGTACGATTGGTAGCCGCCCTATTGATCTTCATTTAAAAGGTCTGGAAGCTATGGGGGCTAAGATTAGTCAAACAGCTGGTTACATCGAAGCCAAGGCTGATCGCTTACATGGAGCTCATATCTATATGGATTTCCCAAGTGTTGGTGCTACTCAGAACTTGATGATGGCAGCGACGCTGGCTGATGGGGTCACAGTGATTGAAAATGCTGCGCGTGAGCCTGAGATTGTGGACTTAGCTATTCTCCTCAATGAAATGGGAGCCAAGGTCAAAGGTGCTGGTACAGAGACCATTACCATTACCGGTGTTGAGAAACTTCACGGTACGACTCACAATGTAGTCCAAGATCGTATCGAAGCAGGAACCTTTATGGTAGCTGCTGCCATGACTGGTGGTGATGTCTTGATTAAAGACGCTGTCTGGGAGCATAACCGTCCCTTGATTGCCAAATTGCTTGAAATGGGAGTGGAAGTGACAGAGGAGACTGAAGGAATTCGCGTTCGCTCTCAACTAGAAAATCTAAAAGCTGTCCATGTGAAAACCTTGCCACACCCAGGTTTTCCAACGGATATGCAGGCCCAATTTACAGCCTTGATGACTGTCGCAAAAGGGGAATCAACTATGGTGGAGACAGTTTTCGAAAATCGTTTCCAACACTTAGAAGAAATGCGCCGCATGGGCTTGCATTCTGAGATTATCCGTGATACAGCTCGTATTGTTGGTGGGCAGGCTTTGCAGGGAGCGGAAGTTCTTTCAACTGACCTTCGTGCCAGCGCAGCCTTGATTTTGACAGGTTTGGTAGCACAAGGAGAAACTGTAGTTGGTAAATTGGTTCACTTGGATAGAGGTTACTACCGTTTCCATGAGAAGTTGGCGCAGCTGGGCGCTAAGATTCAGCGGATTGAGGCAAGTGATGAAGATGAATAAGAAATCAAGCTACGTAATCAAGCGTTTACTTCTAGTCATTTTGGTACTGTTTTTAGGAGTTCTAGCCCTAGGAATTGGCTTAATGGTAGGTTATGGAATCTTGGGCAAGGGTCAAGATCCATGGGCCATCCTGTCTCCAGCAAAATGGCAGGAATTGATTCATAAATTTACAGGAAATTAGGCTGGGAGACAAGCCTTTTTATAAAGATAAGGAGAAATATGAACAAAAAAACAAGACAGACACTAATCGGACTGCTAGTGTTATTGCTTTTGTCTGCAGGGAGCTATTATATCAAGCAGATGCAGCCGACAGCTAATAGTCCCAAAACCAAGCTTAGTCAGAAAAAACAAGCGTCTGAAGCTCCTAGTCAAGAATTGGCAGAAAGTGTCTTAACAGATGCAGTCAAAAGCCAAATAAAAGGGAGTCTGGAGTGGAATGGCTCAGGTGCTTTTATCGTCAATGGCAATAAAACAAATCTAGATGCCAAGGTTTCAAGTAAGCCCTACGCTGATAATAAAACAAAGACAGTGGGCAAGGAAACAGTGCCAACCGTAGCAAATGCCCTCTTGTCTAAGGCTACTCGTCAGTACAAGAATCGTGAAGAAACTGGGAATGGTTCGACTTCATGGACTCCTCCAGGCTGGCATCAGGTTAAGAATCTAAAGGGTACTTATACCCATGCGGTCGATAGAGGTCACTTGTTAGGCTATGCCTTAATCGGTGGCTTGGATGGTTTTGATGCCTCGACAAGCAATCCTAAAAATATTGCTGTTCAGACAGCTTGGGCAAATCAGGCGCAAGCTGAAGATTCGACAGGGCAAAACTACTATGAAAGTCTGGTGCGTAAAGCCCTAGACCAAAACAAGCGTGTCCGTTACCGTGTAACCCTTTATTACGCTACAAACGAGGACTTAGTTCCTTCAGCTTCACAGATTGAAGCCAAGTCTTCAGACGGAGAATTGGAATTCAATGTTCTAGTTCCAAATGTTCAAAAAGGGCTTCAACTGGATTACCGAACTGGAGAAGTAACGGTAACTCAGTAAAAGATAAGATAAACTCCTATGTCACTTGTGGATATAGGAGTTCTTTCTTACTAGTCTAAGCAGGTCTACAATAGACACTGTTACTCAATGAAAATCAAAGTGCAAACTAGGAAGCTAGCCGCAGGTTGCTCAAAGCACAGCTTTGAGGTTGCAGATAAAGCTGACGTGGTTTGAAGAGATCTTCGAAGAGTATGAGAAAAAATAATATGTACTGGAATATATTTTGTGATATAATAAAGGGTAAGATACTATTTTAGGAGAAGAACTATGGAAGACCCAAGTAGTCAGAATTTGTTGCTACAATTTGTTTTGTTGTTTATCTTGACGGTGTTAAATGCCTTTTTCTCAGCCACAGAAATGGCCATGGTTTCACTTAACCGTGCGCGGGTTGAACAAAAGGCAGAAGAAGGAGATAGACGCTATATCCGTCTGCTGAAGGTACTAGAAAATCCTAACCACTTTTTATCAACCATTCAAGTAGGGATTACCCTGATTACAATCTTATCAGGGGCGAGCTTGGCAGACACTCTGGGACGAGAAATTGCCTCTTGGCTTGGAAATGGTGAAACATCTTATGCCGTTGCAAGTTTTCTATCTTTAGCATTTTTGACTTATATTTCCATCGTTTTTGGGGAATTGTATCCTAAGAGAATCGCTCTTAATCTAAAGGATGCCTTGGCGATTCGTACAGCGCCAGTTATTATTGGGCTTGGGAAACTAGTTAGTCCCTTTGTTTGGCTCTTGTCTGCATCTACCAATCTCTTGAGTCGCTTGACTCCTATGACTTTTGACGATGCTGATGAAAAAATGACCCGTGATGAAATTGAGTACATGTTGACCAATAGTGAAGAAACACTAGATGCTGATGAAATTGAAATGTTACAAGGAATCTTTTCACTGGACGAATTAATGGCCAGAGAAGTCATGGTTCCTCGGACGGATGCCTTTATGGTGGATATTCAGGATGATAGTCAAGCCATTATCCAAAGTATTTTAAAACAAAACTTTTCCCGTATACCAGTTTACGATGGGGATAAGGACAACGTGATTGGGATCATTCACACCAAGAGTCTCCTTAAGGCGGGCTTTGTGGACGGTTTTGACAATATTGTTTGGAAGAGAATTTTACAAGATCCGCTCTTTGTCCCTGAAACTATTTTTGTGGATGACTTGTTAAAAGAATTGCGAAATACCCAAAGACAAATGGCAATCTTGCTGGATGAATATGGTGGGATGGCTGGTTTGGTGACACTTGAAGACCTCCTAGAGGAAATCGTTGGGGAAATCGATGACGAAACAGATAAGGCTGAAATCGAAGTTCATCAAATCGGAGAAGATACTTATATTGTTCAAGGTACCATGAATCTCAATGATTTTAATGACTACTTTGATGTCGAACTGGCAAGTGATGACGTTGATACCATTGCTGGTTATTATTTGACAGGAGTTGGGACCATTCCAACGACTGAGAAACTCAGCTATGAATTAGTCAGCCAAAACAAACAGCTTATCCTAACCAATGATAAAGTGAAAAATGGACGTGTTACCAAGGTAAAAGTCCAAATTACCGAAGTTGAAATAGAAGAAGAAACAGAGTAAACTAGAGGCTTTTGTCACCAGGCGTGACGAAGCTTTTTTCAGTTGATTTCAAGAGGGAATTGTGTCCTCGAAAAACTCAGCCTCAAACTTGCCCCAAAAGTTTTTTAAAGTTATACGTATTTATTCGAGGAAAAAGAAAAAAGCCCTTTAAATTGGGCTTTCTGTTTAAATGAAACCTGATAAATCAAGTTATAGAAGGCGGTAGACGGATTTGAACCGACGATCAAGCTTTTGCAGAGCCGTGCCTTACCACTTGGCTATACCGCCTTAACGTTTATTATTATACCTTGAAAATCATTCTCAGTCAATAGTTTTTTCAGATTTTTTGTATCAACAAGCCTAAATATTCTGAAAATTCGTTTACTTTTCTTGAAATATATGATATAATTGACGATAACCTATACTTTATAAGAGGAGTAAATAAATGAAAAAAAGTCAAGTGCTTGCTGTAGCGGGAGCTTCCTTATTAGCGTCAGGAGTTCTAGCTGCGTGTTCAAACACTAGTTCAAATAATGCTAAACTGGCAAAAGATTACCAATATGTTTATCAAACAGATCCAGAAACCTTGGATTATATCGTTAGCAATATCGATTCAACATCATTCATCACAACAAATGCTGTAGATGGTTTGTTGGCTAATGATAAA
Organism: Streptococcus pseudopneumoniae; assembly: GCF_001074975.1. GTDB lineage: Bacteria > Bacillota > Bacilli > Lactobacillales > Streptococcaceae > Streptococcus > Streptococcus pseudopneumoniae_D. Next base: position 23,002 of record NZ_JUUO01000108.1, read on the forward strand.
TATGGTAACCTGGTTCCTTCTATTGCTGAATCATGGACAGTTTCAAAAGATGGTTTGACTTATACCTATAAAATCCGTAAGGATGCTAAATGGGTAACCGCAGAGGGAGAAGAGTACGCTCCTGTAACTGCTAAAGACTTCGTTACTGGTTTGAAACATGCTGTAGATGGAAAATCAAAAGGACTTTCAATCGTTAGCTCTTCTATTAAAGGATTAGAAGCCTATATCAAGGGTGAAACAAGCGACTTTTCAACCGTTGGAGTAAAAGCGCTTGATGACCAAACACTAGAATATACCTTGAACCAGCCAGAAACTTTCTGGAATGACAAGACCACTAGTGGTGTTTTGATGCCAGTTAATGAAGAATTCTTAACTTCAAAAGGGGAAGGTTTTGGTGCCCCAACAGATGCCAACTCTATTCTTTATAACGGTCCATTTGTCTTGAAGGCTGTAACTCCTAAATCATCTATTGAGATGGCTAAAAATGACGCTTACTGGGATAAAGAAAATGTAAAAATTGAGAACGTTAAGTTCACTTTCTGGGATGGTAAGGATCAAGATGTAATTGCCAAAGGTTTTTCTGATGGTCAATATAGCAAAGCTCGTATCTTCCCTACAAGTTCTACATATGAAAAATATGCAGCTGACTTCAAAGATAACATTTACTTTAACGAACCAGGTGCTGGTGTTGCAACTGTCAGCTTGAACTATGGCCGTACAACCTATAACCACACTGCCAAAACAAGTGATGCCCAAAAGACATCTACTCAGAAAGCATTGCTAAACAAGGAATTCCGTCAAGCCTTGAACTTTGCTGTCGATCGCAATTCTTATTCAGCTCAAACAAATGGTACTGATGGAGCTGCAGTAGCCATCCGTAATACGTTTGCACCTTATAATCTTCAAGTTGGTAAGAAAACATTTGGTGAATTGGTACAAGATAGCTTGGCTAAGACAAATTCTTCTACTTGGTCAAACGTGTCTCTAGCAGATTCTCAAAATGGACTTTACAATGAAGAAAAAGCTAAAGAAGTCTTTGCTAAAGCAAAATCAAGCCTACAAGCTGAAGGTGTTGAATTCCCAATCCACTTGGATGCCTTGGTTATCCAAGAATCAACAGCGGTTGTAAACCGTGTTCAATCATTGAAGCAATCAATTGAAAAAGTATTGGGTTCAGATAATGTTGTTGTAGACTTACAACAAATGACTCAAGCAGAAGCTTTACCAATTTCATTTAGCGCTCCAACAGCTAAAGAGCAAGACTGGGATATCCATACCTTGCTAGGATGGAACCCTGACTATCAAGATCCTTCTACTTTCTTGGATCAATTCGTCATTAAGGGAGGAAGCACTCGCCTTTACCTTGGTATTGACCAAAACACAGATGCATCAGTAGTAAGCAAACTTGGTTTAGCTGACTATGGAAAATTACTTGATGACGCAAACAGCGAGAACCAAGATGTTCAAAAACGTTATGAAAAATACGCGGTAGCACAAGCTTGGTTAACTGACAATGCTTTGACAATTCCAGTAATGGCTTCTCCTAAAGAAACAGCCGTTTCATATGTTTCAAAAGTTCTACCATTTAGCTCTTCATATTCTGTAGCCGGCCTTAAAGGTGAAAATGCAGGATACTTGAAGTACACTGAAGTTGGTGAAAAAGCAATCACCAAAGAAGAGTATGAAAAAGCTCGTGAAAAATGGTTGAAAGAAAAGACTGAGTCAAACGAGAAAGCTCAAAAAGAATTGGCAAGTCATGTGAAGTAAATAATTTTCAATAGAACTTTCTCTCCATGAGGAGAAGGTTCTTTTGGGATTTTTAAAGGAAATGATATGAAAAAATATATTTTTATGCGTGTTTTGCGGTCATTGGTTTCTATCTTCTTAGTAACAACCTTGACTTACACGATTATCTATACAATGGTTCCTCGAAAATTGATTTTCAAACAGGATACCAACTATAACAAGATTGCGACAACTGCTGATAAACGTGATAACTATGAAAATACTGTTTATGAGCGTATGGGCTATATCGAGTACTACGATACCAAAGAGTTGCAAGAAAAAGCTAGCCAGATGGATGCTTCTGTAACCGTTGAAGCTAATGACACCAACAAGGCTATCTATGAAAAATACATCAAACAAATCGGTCATGGTTGGACCTTGGGAGAATTTACTGAAAGTGGCCAATTCTACGCTACTCGTGAAATCCCGATTTTTGAACGTGTTTTTCACTTCTATGCTAACTTGATTGACATTGACCATACTAATAAAATCCAAGACCCTGAAAATCCAGACTTGAAACGTTACCTTCGTTTTGAAAATGATCCAGCTATCGGATGGTCCTTGGTCGGTTCAGGTACCAAACACAAATATCTCTTGTACTTCAACAGTCAGTTCCCATTTGTTCATCAAAACTTTGTGAACATTAATTTAGGTGACTCTTATCCAACCTATGCTAATAGCCCTGTTTTACAGGTTATTACTCAAGGACAAGGGCAAACAAAAACATCTCAAGTTCAATTCCCAACAGGTAAGAAAACTTCTTCTGTAAATATTTACTCAAGAACCTACAAATCACCTAGTCAGGCTGACTCTCGTGAAGTAGCTAACTACGGAAAAGATGATCCGTATACGGCTACTGAAAGTAACTACCAATATCCTTCAATGATTGCCAGCTCTGCTGTTGTTGGATTGATAGGTTTGGTGATTTCTTATGCGATTGCCGTGCCACTTGGTTCAGCTATGGCTCGCTTCAAGAACACTTGGATTGATAGTTTCTCAACAGGGGCTTTGACCTTCTTGATGGCTCTTCCAACAATTGCCTTGGTTTATATTGTCCGTTTGGCTGGTTCTTCAATCGGCTTGCCAGATTCATTCCCTATCTTGGGTGCTGGAGATTGGCGTTCGTATGTTTTACCAGCAGTTATCCTTGGTTTGTTGGGTGCTCCTGGTACAGCTATTTGGATTCGTCGTTACATGATTGACTTGCAGTCACAGGACTTTGTTCGTTTTGCTCGTGCAAAAGGTTTGTCTGAAAAAGAAATTTCAAACAAACACATCTTTAAAAATGCCATGGTTCCACTGGTTTCAGGAATTCCTGGTGCTGTTATCGGGGTTATCGGTGGTGCAACCCTTACTGAAACAGTCTTCGCCTTCCCAGGTATGGGTAAAATGTTGATTGACTCTGTAAAAGCATCTAATAACTCTATGGTCGTTGGTCTTGTCTTCATCTTTACATGTATTTCTATCTTCTCACTTCTTTTGGGAGATATTTGGATGACGATTATTGACCCACGTATTAAATTGACTGAGAAAGGAGGCAAATAATGTCTACAATCGATAAAGAAAAATTTCAGTTTGTAAAACGTGACGATTTTGCCTCTGAAGCCATTGATGCGCCAGCTTATTCATACTGGGGTTCAGTGTTTAGACAATTTATGAAGAAAAAATCAACTGTAGTTATGTTGGGAATCTTGGTGGCTATCATTTTGATGAGTTTCATCTACCCAATGTTTTCTAAGTTTGATTTCAATGATGTCAGCAAGGTAAACGACTTTAGTGCTCGTTATATCAAGCCAAATGCTGAGCATTGGTTCGGTACTGACAGTAACGGTAAATCTCTCTTTGACGGTGTTTGGTTCGGAGCTCGTAACTCTATCCTCATTTCTGTGATTGCGACAGTGATTAACTTAGTTATCGGTGTCTTTGTCGGTGGTATTTGGGGAATTTCGAAATCAGTTGACCGTGTGATGATGGAAGTTTATAACGTCATCTCAAACATCCCTTCTCTTTTGATTGTCATTGTCTTGACTTACTCAATCGGAGCCGGATTCTGGAATCTGATTTTTGCCATGAGTGTAACAACATGGATTGGGATTGCCTTCATGATCCGTGTGCAAATCTTGCGTTATCGTGACTTGGAATACAACTTGGCGTCACGTACTTTAGGAACACCGACCTTGAAGATTGTTGCCAAAAATATCATGCCTCAATTGGTATCTGTTATTGTGACAACGATGACTCAAATGCTTCCAAGCTTTATCTCATACGAAGCCTTCTTGTCTTTCTTCGGTCTTGGATTACCGATTACAGTTCCAAGTTTGGGTCGTTTGATTTCAGATTATTCACAAAATGTTACAACTAACGCTTACTTGTTCTGGATTCCATTGACAACTCTTGTCTTGGTATCCTTGTCCCTTTTCGTAGTTGGTCAAAACTTAGCGGATGCTAGTGATCCACGTACACATAGATAGGAGTAGAAATGACAAAAGAAAAAAATGTAATTTTGACTGCTCGCGATATTGTCGTGGAATTTGACGTTCGTGACAAAGTATTGACAGCCATTCGCGGTGTTTCCCTTGAACTAGTTGAGGGAGAAGTATTAGCCTTGGTAGGTGAATCAGGATCAGGGAAATCTGTGTTGACAAAGACCTTCACAGGTATGCTCGAAGAAAATGGACGCATTGCCCAAGGTAGCATTGACTACCGTGGCCAGGATTTGACAGCCTTGTCTTCTCACAAAGATTGGGAACAAATTCGTGGTGCTAAGATTGCGACTATCTTCCAGGACCCAATGACTAGTTTGGACCCAATTAAAACAATTGGTAGTCAGATTACAGAAGTTATTGTAAAACACCAAGGAAAAACAGCCAAGGAAGCGAAAGAATTGGCCATTGACTACATGAATAAGGTTGGTATTCCAGACGCAGATAGACGTTTTGATGAATACCCATTCCAATATTCTGGAGGAATGCGTCAACGTATCGTTATTGCGATTGCCCTTGCCTGCCGACCTGATGTCTTGATCTGTGATGAACCAACGACTGCCTTGGATGTGACTATCCAAGCTCAGATTATTGATTTGCTCAAATCTTTACAAAACGAGTACCATTTCACAACAATCTTTATCACCCACGACCTTGGTGTGGTAGCAAGTATTGCGGATAAGGTAGCGGTTATGTATGCCGGAGAAATCGTTGAGTATGGAACTGTTGAGGAAGTCTTCTATGACCCTCGCCATCCATATACATGGAGTCTCTTGTCTAGCTTGCCTCAGCTTGCTGATGATAAAGGGGATCTTTACTCAATCCCAGGAACACCTCCGTCACTTTATACTGACCTGAAAGGGGATGCCTTTGCCTTGCGTTCTGACTATGCAATGCAGATTGACTTCGAACAAAAAGCTCCTCAATTTTCAGTATCAGAGACACATTGGGCTAAAACTTGGCTTCTTCATGAGGATGCTCCAAAAGTAGAAAAACCAGCTGTGATTGCAAATCTTCACGATAAGATCCGTGAAAAAATGGGATTTGCCCATCTGGCTGACTAGGAGGAAGGAAATGTCTGAAAAATTAGTAGAAATCAAAGATTTAGAAATTTCCTTCGGTGAAGGAAGTAAGAAGTTTGTCGCGGTTAAAAATGCCAACTTCTTTATCAATAAGGGAGAAACTTTCTCGCTTGTAGGTGAGTCAGGTAGTGGGAAAACAACTATTGGTCGTGCCATCATTGGTCTAAATGATACAAGTAATGGTGATATCATTTTTGATGGTCAAAAGATTAATGGTAAGAAATCGCGTGAACAAGCTGCGGAATTGATTCGTCGTATCCAGATGATTTTCCAAGACCCTGCAGCAAGTTTGAATGAACGTGCTACTGTTGATTATATTATTTCTGAAGGTCTTTACAATCACCGTCTGTTTAAGGATGAAGAAGAGCGCAAAGAGAAGGTTAAAAATATTATCCGTGAAGTAGGTCTTCTTGCTGAGCACTTGACTCGTTACCCTCATGAATTCTCAGGTGGTCAACGTCAACGTATCGGTATTGCTCGTGCCTTGGTCATGCAACCAGACTTTGTTATTGCGGATGAGCCCATTTCAGCCTTGGACGTTTCTGTACGTGCCCAAGTCTTGAATTTGCTCAAAAAATTCCAAAAAGAACTTGGCTTGACCTATCTCTTTATCGCCCATGACTTGTCGGTTGTTCGTTTTATTTCAGATCGTATCGCAGTTATTTATAAGGGTGTTATTGTAGAGGTTGCAGAAACAGAAGAATTGTTTAACAATCCAATTCACCCATATACTCAAGCCTTGCTTTCAGCGGTACCAATTCCAGATCCAATCTTGGAACGTAAGAAGGTCTTGAAGGTTTACGACCCAGGTCAACACGACTATGAGACTGATAAGCCATCTATGGTAGAAATCCGTCCAGGCCACTATGTTTGGGCTAACCAAGCCGAATTGGCGCGTTACCAACAAGGGTTAAACTAATAATGGTTTTATAATTTCCATAAAAATTGATGTGGAAATTATAAACCTTTTTTTGTTGGACTGATTTGAAAATCATTGAATTATAGTGAGATGAAATAAAATCTGAACAACTTTATTAGGAAAGTCAAATTAATTTCTAGAAAAGGTTTAGAAGTCGCGGCGTATTACTCTAGCTTCAATCTACTATAGTCTAATACTCTTCGAAAATTAAATTCAAACCACGTCAGCTCTATCTACAACCTCAAAACACTGTTTTGAGCAGCCTGCGGCTAGCTTCCTAGTTTGCTTTTTGATTTTCATTGAGTCTAATATCTACAATGTAAAAAACTCTAGCTATCAGTTCATTGATAGTTAGAGTTTTTTCTATTCATATGATTTAAGGAGATTAAATAAGGCTTCTACTTCTGATGACGGTGTAGCTGATTTAAGGTAAGCGTAATAAACTGTAAAAGTTATCTTGTCCTTCGGTATAAGAGGAATTTTTATTAAATCATCATCTTCATCAGAAAGTGCGATATCAGCCAGTAAACTAAGGCCAATCCCTTTCTTTAAAAGTTCTTTAAGGATGGCAATGTCATCAGTCTTAAAGAATATTTCTGCCTTGTTTTGATACTTTTGATTAAGCGTTTCAAAAGCTTTCAGGTGAACAAAGTGTTCGTCTAAGAGTATAAAGGATTGATCTGCTAATTCTTCAAAAGCGAGGGAAGGAGCAGTGGCAAAAGGATGGTTCTTAGATAAAACGACATACAGTTCTTTATGAAATAGCTCGTGTGTCTCTATTGAAGGATAATTGAGAGGTTCAATCAAACCGAGTAGGCTTGCATTAAGTTCTCCCTTAAGGAGAAGGTTTAATAACTCTACGGAGCCACCGCGGATAGGGCGTATCTTTTTTAAAAAATCCAATTTATCCTTTTCGTTTAAGGCAGCAAAGAGATACTGAATGATAATAGGAGGGAATCCTACAGTAGAGTATTGTGTCAAGGAGCGATTAATTTCTTTGCGAGTAGAAATGACCTCAGGTAAAATCAGTTCTGTATGCTTTAGAAGGATTTGTCCTTGAAGAGTTAGCTTGAAGGAACGATGCGAGGGGTCATGGTGAATCAATTTGCAGTTAAAGGATTCCTCTAAGCGCTTGATAGCATAAGAAATAGATGGTTGGCTGACTTTATGTTGTTTTGCTACTTCCGTATAGGATTGAAGCTGGCAGAGATCATAAAAATATTGTAGATCTTTTAAATTCATATGGGTTCACTTTCATTAGTTGGAGAAGGAAAATAAGTGGAAAACAGCAGATAAATAATTTTTATCCGTATCCTACAATTTGACTATACGAGTATTCACCAGTTAAAATGTAAGTGAGTCAGGGATCTCAAAGATTATCTAAGATACTCTCAAAAATGACCAACATCTTTTCTCGTTTATCAATAGGGAGCTGTTTAATCTTCATGTTGATTCTTTTGAGTGAAAGATTATCACTCTTATCAGAGGTTGATTCAAGGCTATCAAAATTGAAAAATTCCTCTGGGGTCATTTCTAGTGCGTCAATCACTTTTTCAAGACTGTGAATGGTCAGATTCACATTTTGGTTTTCAAGTTGATTGATATACTTAAGCCCGAGTCCTGCTTGTTCCGAAAGTTCTTCCTGGCTCATTTTATTCTGTGTTCGAAAATATTTCACTTTTTGGGAAATATATTGTTGTAAATAGTTTTTAGTTGTCATATAAATAGAATACAAGTTTTAAATGACAAAAAAACACCTTAAAAAATACAAAGTATTACATAACGCACTTATATGATATTTATTTTAATTAGGATTGTCAATTTGTATGATTGGTTTATTTTACTTGAAACTTTTAGTAAAGAGTGATTATCGAGAGTTTTATGAGTTCAGAACTTTATAAAATATAACAACTTAAAGTATTATCAATAATAGTGTTTTAAGTATAAAAGAGCCTATTAAAAATTGTTCTCGTAGACTCATTATAACATATGCGTATACAATTGTATTATTTAAACAACAACGTTTCATGAACAATTCGTTTCATGTGGTATAATATAAATAAAAAGGAGGTTGCACTATGACTGCACATGATATTTTAAACAATCCTTTCCTCAATAAAGGTACTGCCTTTACCTTAGAGGAGCGAAAGGAACTAGGCCTTATTGGTTTACTGCCACCGTATGTTCAAACGATTGAAGAACAAGCGGCGCAAACTTATGCACAAATGCAAACAAAAGCCAATGATTTGGAAAAACGTCTTTTCCTAATGGAAATTTTTAATATCAACAGGACTCTTTTCTATTACCTCTTTTCTCAACATTTGGAGGAATTCAATCCAATTGTATACGATCCAACCATTGCAGATACCATTGAAGGCTATAGTGACCTCTTTGTAGATCCCCAATATGCGGGATATCTTGATATTAATCATCCTGAAAATATTAAAGCTACTTTGAAAAACGCTGCCGGGGGTCGCGAGATTCGTCTCATTGTTGTAACAGATGCAGAAGGAATCCTTGGAATTGGCGACTGGGGAACAAATGGTGTCGATATTTCTGTTGGGAAATTGATGGTTTATACGGGTGCTGCTGGAATTGATCCTTCAATGGTCCTTCCTTTAGTTATTGATGCAGGGACTAACCGTGAAGAACTTCGTAACAATCCTAATTACTTAGGAAATCGTCACGAACGGGTCCGCGGAGATCGTTACTACGACTTCATTGACCAATTTGTTCAAACAGCAGAACGTCTCTTTCCTAAACTCTACCTTCACTGGGAAGACTTCGGTCGCTTGAATGCTGCCAATATTCTTGAAAAATACCGGAAACAAATTCCGACCTTTAATGATGATATTCAAGGTACAGGAATCGTTACCTTGGGTGGTATCTTTGGTTCACTGGATATTAGTGGTGAAAAATTAACAGATCAAGTTTATCTCTGCTATGGTGGAGGTACTGCGGGCGCAGGAATTGCCTCTCGTGTTCTTCGTGAAATGGTAAGTGAAGGTCTTTCTGAAGAAGAAGCCTGTAAACGGTTCTTTATGGTTGATAAACAAGGTCTTCTCTTTGATGACATGGATGACTTGACACCAGAGCAAAAACCATTTGCTAAGAAACGTGCTGACTTTAGTAACGCAGATAAGTTGACTGACCTGCTTGAAGTAGTGAAGACTGTGAAGCCAACCATTCTTGTAGGAACTTCAACTCAGCCTAATACCTTCACTAAAGAAATAGTAGAAGCTATGTGTGAAAACATAGAACGTCCAATGATCTTCCCTTTGTCAAATCCAACTAAATTGGCAGAAGCTAGTGCTAAAGACTTGATTGAATGGTCAGATGGAAAAGCTTTTGTCGCTACAGGAATTCCTGCTGATACGGTTTCTTATAAAGGTATAGACTATGTGATTGGTCAAGCCAATAATGCCCTGATTTACCCAGGTCTTGGTCTAGGTATGCTGGCTTCTGAAGCAAGTCTTTTGACTGATGAAATGATTGGAGCAGCGGCCCATTCATTGAGTGGTATTGTCAATCCAGGCCAACCAGGAGCTCCTGTCTTGCCACCATTCAAGTATGTAGCAGATGTTTCTATTAAAGTAGCAGAAGCAGTCGCTAAAAAAGCACAAGAGCAAGGTCTTGCACGCGCTAAGGAAACAGATATGGCCAAAGCAGTTCGTGATTTGAAGTGGTATCCAGAGTATAAATAATTCATTTCTGTTGCCTATCCTCGGGATACTTAGCTTATTTTGGATATGTTAGCCATCTACAGAGTTGATAACCGAAAAGTAAAGAGATTGTCGTATTGACTATTGGTTTTAAACAGTATAAAATAACTGTCGATTTTTTGTCCGACTGCCAAGAGTCAGTTTAATACTACACTAAAATTAAAATGCATTATATAATAGTGATATGAAATCAACCAAAGAAGAAATACAAGCCATCAAAACACTTTTAAAAAACTCTAGTACAACTGAATACCATAAAAGTCTTCAAATCGTTCTATTTTGTCTAATGGGCAAATCTTTGAAATTATCCTAAAAGAATTGAAAGAATTATGAAAGAATTTTCGAAAAATTTTAAAAAATTCTGAAATATTCTTGACAGCTGATAAAAAAGGTGGTAAGATAAGAAACATCAAAAAAGAAAGCAGAAAAAGAAATGAATAAGAAACAAGCTGTAACGATGAATCAAAACTTTTACTTTAGCTACTTTAGATAGTGTTTGTAGACATGTCACCATGGATGCAAACAGTTCAAGCAATTTGTTTGTATCTATGTGGCTAAGATTTTTGATTGTGGTCCATATAGATGAATATCTAAATGGACTAGCAAAGTTATAACTTGTTAGATTATTTCAAGCATCCGTTTAGGTATTATCTAGGCGGTTTTTTGTTTTATACTCTTCGAAAATCAAATTCAAACCACGTCAACGTCGCCTTGCCGTACTCAAGTACAGCCT
>NZ_JUUO01000109.1 GCF_001074975.1 Streptococcus pseudopneumoniae
CGGGCATTAGTCAAGTAATATAGCACGACCTGAACGAAGTTCAGCGAGCGTCTTTAGACGCCGCTGGAGAGAAACGGCTTATAGCCGGTGTACAAGCCACCCGTTTTCACGGGTGGTTATGACTACGGCGGAAAGCCTTCGATTTAGTTGTGAAATGGTGAATAATACTCTTCAAAAATCTCTTCAAACCACGTCAGCGTCGGCTTGTCTACAACCTCAAAACCGTGTTTTGAGCAGCCTGTGCCTAGCTTTCTAGTTTGCTCTTTGATTTTTATTGAGTATGAGTTGTCTAAATTGTGATGTATAGTTGATGGGATATAACTTGTTTACATTTTAAAAAAGAGCCGAGTAGCTCTTTTTACTTATCTTCAAGTTCCTGTGTTTCTTTTATCACAGCTAGTCTAGTCTGGATATCTTTTTCTAAGATCTTAAACTTGTAAGTCAGGTCTTCTTGGTATTCCTTGATGAGTTCTTTTTGCTGGTCGATGATTTGCAGGCTATTTTGGATAATATCCACATCGTCTTTGATAGCTTGAACGCGGTCAGTAGTATTCAAGACTTCATCTGTGATGGTTTGGCGATTTTTTGTGACCAGATAACTTCCGGCTGCAGCTCCTGCAAATAGCAGTAAATTGGATAATTTCATGGCAACTCCTTAGGCGTTTTTGATGGTTTCAGCGACTTGAGCAAGTTTGTCAAAGTCTGGTTCGTGGGCGATAAAATCAATCTTGAGGTCATCGTCTGAACTGTAACGAGGTACAAGGTGAACGTGGGTATGAAAAACTGTTTGTCCAGCGATTTCTTCACAGTTGGCAATGATATTCATACCAGCAGCCTTAGTGGCTTTCATGATTTTTTGAGCCACTGTTGGCACTTGGGTAAAGAGTTGGCTGGCGCTAGTAGCGTCCATTTCCAAAAGATTGCGATAGTGTTCTTTTGGCACGACTAAGGTGTGTCCTGGTGTCACTTGAGAGATATCAAGAAAGGCAAGAACCTGCTCATCTTCATATACTTTTGAAGCAGGAATTTCCCCTGCGATGATTTTACAAAAAATGCAATCTGACATAAAATCTACCTCTACTGTATTGAATTTTGATATAATATAGCTACATTATACCAGATTTGGAGAAAATATGTTAGAAATTAAAAACCTGACAGGTGGCTATGTTCATGTCCCTGTCTTGAAAGATGTGTCCTTTACTGTTGAAAGTGGGCAGTTGGTCGGTCTGATTGGTCTCAATGGTGCTGGGAAATCGACGACGATCAATGAGATTATCGGGCTGTTGACACCTTATAGTGGCTCCATTAATATCAATGGTCTGACCCTGCAAGAAGATGCAACGAGCTACCGCAAGCAGATTGGTTACATTCCCGAGACACCTAGCCTGTATGAGGAATTGACCCTCAGAGAACATATCGAAACGGTTGCCATGGCTTATGGTATTGAGCAAAAGGTGGCTTTTGAGCGAGTAGAACCTTTGTTAAAAATGTTCCGTCTGGACAAGAAATTGGACTGGTTCCCTGTTCATTTCTCCAAAGGAATGAAGCAGAAGGTCATGATTATCTGTGCTTTTGTGGTGGACCCGAGTCTCTTCATTGTGGATGAGCCTTTCCTTGGTCTCGATCCGCTGGCTATTGCCGACTTGATTCAGCTTTTGGAAGTGGAAAAGCAAAAGGGCAAGTCCATTCTCATGAGTACCCACGTGCTGGATTCGGCGGAGAAGATGTGTGATGCCTTTGTCATTCTCCACAAGGGTGAGGTGAGTGCCAAGGGAAATCTCTCGCAACTGCGTGAAGCTTTTGATATGCCTGAGGCTAGTTTGAATGATATTTACTTGGCTCTGACCAAAGAGGAGGACCTATGAAAGACTTGTTTTTAAAGAGAAAGCAGGCTTTTCGTAAGGAGTGTCTTGGTTATCTGCGCTATGTTCTCAATGACCACTTTGTCTTGTTCCTGCTTGTCCTGCTAGGCTTTCTAGCCTACCAATACAGTCAACTCTTGCAAGATTTTCCTGAAAATCATTGGCCTATCCTTTTGTTTGTAGGAATTACGTCTGTTTTACTTTTGCTTTGGGGAGGAATTGCCACCTATATGGAGGCTCCGGACAAGCTCTTTCTTTTAGTTGGCGAAGAAGAAATCAAGCTCTATCTTAAGCGTCAAACTGGCCTTTCCCTAGTCTTTTGGCTCTTTATCCAGACTCTTTTCTTGCTGTTATTTGCGCCTTTATTTTTAGCCATGGGTTATGGCTTGCCACTTTTTCTGATCTATGTGCTTTTATTGGGGGTAGGAAAATATCTCCTCTTTCGTCAAAAGGCCAGCAAATTTTTCACTGAAACTGGGCTGAACTGGGACTATGTCATTTCCCAAGAAAGCAAGCGTAGGCAAGTCTTGCTTCGTTTCTTCGCCCTCTTTACGCAGGTCAAGGGAATTTCAAACAGCGTCAAGCGTCGTGCCTATCTGGACTTTATCCTAAAGGCTGTTCAGAAGGTGCCTGGAAAGATTTGGCAAAATCTCTATCTACGTTCTTATCTGCGAAATGGAGACCTCTTTGCCCTCAGTCTCCGTCTGCTCTTGCTTTCCATACTGGCGCAGATCTTTATCGAGCAAGCTTGGATTGCGACAGCAGTGGTAGTGCTGTTTAACTACCTCTTGCTCTTCCAGTTGCTGGCTCTCTATCACGCCTTTGACTACCAGTATTTGACCCAACTTTTTCCACTGGACAAGGGGCAAAAGGAAAAAGGCTTGCAGGCGGTAGTCCGAGGATTGACCAGTTTTGTTTTAGTAGTGGAATTAATAGTCGGTCTTGTGACCTTCCAAGAAAAACTGGCCCTTCTAGCCTTACTGGGAGCTGGTTTGGTTTTACTAGTCTTGTATTTGCCTTATCAGGTAAAACGTCAGATGCAGGATTAATCTTGCCTATATGACACTAAAAAAGAAGTTGAGTTCAATCTGTCTCAGCTTCTTTTATTTTCTACAAGAGAATGGTTGGTCCGTAGAGACTCAGCTTGGTCTTGACTTGGTCAAAGTGGAAGCGGTCATAGGCCCTCCAAGCGGCGCGAGTAGGAGCATCTGGATTGAGGGCGCTGAGTCCCAAGAGAAGACTGCAAGTCTGGTAAAATTTTTCCAGTTCAATCAAGAATCGATTATCCACTGTCTCAGCTTTAGAGAGAAAGCGGAGGATATTGTCCAGTTGCTCTTGAAAGCGGACGTCGTCAGCGGTTGCCTGTTTGCATGCTTGGTAGGCTTTGTTCAAGTCAGTAATCAAAGTCTGAGCTCTTTTGATAGGGTCTGTATCTGTCATGAGAATTCCTCCTCTAATACTCTTCAAAAATCTCTTCAAACCACGTCAGTTCTATCTGCAACCTCAAAACAGTGTTTTGAGCTAACTTTGTCAGTTCTATCCACAACCTCAAAACACTGTTTTGAGCAACCTGTGGCTAGCTTCCTAGTTTGCTTTTTGATTTTCATTGAGTATAATCTGGGTGCTAGTCTTGTTTCTAGCAACTGTTTTTTGATACTGTCAGTTTATCACTTTTATCTCCTTTTTCAGCTTCAAATCTTTAATTGTCATTGAAATGTCTTGAACTGCGTTGAGTGAATTTTATGATAAAATAGTTGTAACCTCATCATGATGTTGTAGAAAAATAATCCTTTTAGGAGTTTTCAAAGACTGTTTAGGATTGGGTGGGCTTGTGTAAGAACTTTTCTGTTATTCTTTTCTTAGGAGGAGAATCCAATGAAACATATGATTATTCAGACACAGAAAACAGTCTATAAAGTAAACGTCGACGATATCTACTATATCCAAGCACATCCAACTAAAGCCCATACCGTACAGATTGTTACAGAAGAGGCTAGTTTTAATATGGTTCAAAATTTAAGTAATCTTGAGAACCAATATGGGGAAAACTTGATGAGGTGTCATCGAAATTGTTTGGTCAATCTTGATAAAGTAAAATCGATTGATTTTCAAGAAAGAATCCTTTTTCTTGGAGAAGAAGGTCAATACGCTGTCAAGTATGCCAGACGTCGCTATAGAGAAATTCGTCAAAAATGGTTGAAAGAAGGAGAGTAAGAAGATGAGAATATTTGTTTTAGAAGATGATTTTTCCCAACAAGCTAGAATTGAAACGACCATTGAGAAACTCTTGAAAGAACAGCATATCATTCCTAGCTCTTTTGAAGTTTTTGGCAAGCCAGACCAACTGCTGGCAGAGGTGCATGAGAAGGGAGCACATCAGCTATTCTTTTTGGATATTGAGATTCGAAATGAGGAGATGAAAGGCCTAGAGGTGGCTAGAAAGATTCGGGATCGGGATCCTTATGCCCTAATAGTCTTTGTGACGACTCACTCGGAGTTTATGCCCCTGTCCTTTCGCTACCAAGTGTCTGCTTTGGACTACATTGATAAGGCCCTTTCGGCAGAGGAGTTTGAATCTCGTATTGAGACAGCCCTGCTCTATGCCAATAGTCAAGACAGTAAGAGTCTGGCGGAAGATTGCTTTTATTTTAAATCAAGATTTGCTCAATTCCAGTATCCTTTTAAAGAGGTTTACTATCTCGAAACGTCGCCCAAATCTCATCATGTCATTCTCTATACCGAGACGGACAGACTGGAATTTACAGCGAGTTTAGAGGAGATTCTTAAGCAGGAGCCTCGTCTCCTGCAGTGCCACCGCTCTTTTCTCATCAATCCTGCAAATGTGGTGCATTTGGATAAGAAAGAAAAACTGCTTTTCTTTCCCAATGGGAGAAGCTGTCTAATCGCGCGTTATAAGGTCAGGGAAGTGTCTGAAGCCATCAATAAATTACACTGAGCTAGGAGAGTTTATGAACATTGCTTGGATATTGTTGCACACGCTTGTTACTAATGGATTAAAAATTGTCATATTCTTTAAGGTAGATGGAATTGGTCTCACTTTTGAGAGGATTTTTAAGGCTTTTCTTTTGAAATTTCTTCTAGCGGCCATTTTTGCAACTTTTCAATTTTTAGTTGTGAGTGACTATCTGTCATATTTTATAGAACCCTTGTTCGGCATAGGCTTATCTTTCTTATTGTTAAGAGGGCTTCCTAAAAAACTCCTTTTCTTTTATGGCCTCTTTCCAATAATATTGGTGAATCTCTTTTACAGAGGAGTTTCCTATTTTGTACTTCCATTTTTGGGGCAAGGGATTGTAGATGGAGATGGAAATCCTCTCTTTTTGTTGATTATGATATTCGTTTGCTCCATAGTCTTAGTCTTTTTGAAATGGTTAGATTATGATTTTACTAGCTTGAGAAGGGAGATTCTAGATAAAGATTTTCAAAAGTCCCTGACTAAGATTAACTGGATAATGGGAGCCTACTATCTAGTGATGCAAAGTTTGTCTTATTTAGAATATGTACAAGATATTCAATCAACGACTATTCGCCATCTGATTCTGGTGTTTTACTTGCTCTTTTTTATGGGGATTATCAAGAAATTGGATACCTACTTGAAGGAAAAACTTCAGGAGAAACTAAACCAAGAACAGGCCTTGCGCTACAGAGATATGGAGCGGTATAGTCAGCAGATAGAGGAGCTTTATAAGGAAGTACGGAGCTTTCGTCATGATTATACCAACCTCTTGACTAGCTTACGCCTAGGCATTGAAGAGGAGGATTTGGAGCAGATAAAAGAGGTCTACGACTCGGTCTTAAAAGATTCTAGTGAAAAATTGCAGGACAATAAATATGACCTTGGCAGATTGGTGAATATTCGTGATCGTGCCCTCAAAAGTCTCCTAGCAGGAAAATTTATAAAAGCCAGAGAAAAGGATATTGTCTTTAATGTCGAAGTACCTGAGGAGATTCAAGTCGAGAGTATGAGTCTGCTTGATTTTCTGACTATTGTGTCTATCCTTTGTGACAATGCTATTGAAGCTAGTGTAGAGATCAGTCAACCTCGCGTTTCAATTGCCTTTTTAAAAAATGGAGCACAGGAGACCTTTATCATTGAAAACTCCATCAAAGAAGAGGGCATAGATATTTCTAAAATCTTCTCTTTTGGAGTTAGTTCTAAAGGGGAGAACCGAGGGGTTGGTCTCTATACTGTTATGAAGATTGTGGAAAGTTATCCTAATGCCAGTCTCAATACCACCTGTCAAGATCAAGTCTTTCGTCAGGTGCTTACTATGATACATACAGAATGATGAAAATAAGACCGAGAATTCTTGTTTCTCGGTCTTATTTTTTATAGTTGTATTGGTTGATTAAATCCTTTTGTATTTTTTTGTTCAATTACATTAAATCTATATAAGAAATCTTCCCACCATCCTCCGCCTGTAATTTGGTTGAGTTCAGTAGTTGTTAGTTCTTGGAATGAAGTTAGGTTTTGATTCTTATCCATGTTATGATTCTCCTTTTTGATAAGATATTAAATAGTTCTAGAGTGTTATCTGAAAATTAATCAGAATGGGTTAAAATTTTATCTTTGAAATAATCAAAATATGTTTTCTTTGCAGTTACACTAGTGACGCGACCTTGTAAGCCATATTGGATGAGTTTACTATCCTCATTAGATAGTTTTGCAAGAGCGGTTAGTTTAAAGAGATTTCCTTGCTCTGTTCTGGTAGGAGTTTGATCAATTGTCTGAAGTTGGCCGATGATGGTAATGCCGTGATTTCCAATCTTCTCCAGTTTTAATCTTACAGTTTGTCCTTTATCTAGTAGAGGTAGATAGTCAGAAGATACGTAGTAAGTGATTAGTACTTCTCTTGTATCTGTGATGACAGGGAATATTTGAGCAATTTCTGTACCAGTTGGAATTCTATTTTTACCTTCAAATTCGCTGTTCAGATGAACGATACCTTTACTTGGAGCGGTTAAGGTATTGTTTTCCAAACGCTGTGTCGCTTGATCTAGTTGTACTTTTAATTCTGTTAATTGATTCTCCACGGTTAGTTGTTGCTGAGAAGCTGTCTGTAAAAACTGAGTGCGGAGTACTTCAATTTTGGTTGCTAAACTATTATCATAAGTTGCTACACTTCCGATACCAGCTTGCTGAATTTTGAGGCTTGCCATAGATGATTCAAGACCTGCAATACTTTGATTAATTTGAGATAAAAATGGCTCCTCTGCAGTTCCTTGTGTTTGTCCTTGTGAGGCTACAAGATAACGATTCAAAATTGACTGGTGCGGATTGTCAGTTGGTAAGCGTGCTCTTTTATTTATGATAGCATCTCTCAGCTCCTGGTATTCTCCAATTTGTTGTTGAACTTTTGAAATTTCTTGTTCAATAGCTGATGAACTGTTATTGGCAAGATTAGCTTGATTTGAAACTTCAGTGTTAGTCTTTGAGATACCTAGCTCAATATCATGAGCTTGTTTAGTAAAATTCATAAAGGTATTATGGTAGCCAAACTCATCCTCACTAGAAAAAAGATCAGTCGCTTTTTCTAAGCTTTGTTTCAAAATTCCAAGTCCTTCTTTTTGCTTCTCAAGTCTTTGTAATTGAGTTTCTAAGGAAGTTTTCTGACTTTCTTCCATTGTTTCAGAGTATTTGATGAGTAAGTCACCTTTTTCAACTACTTGATTTGCCACTAAATGATTAGCAAGGATAGGATTATCACTGGTCGACTGAATGGATGCAATGACACTTGTAGGGGCGATTTCCCCTTGGGAAGTAACAGTAATTTCTTTTGTAGCAACTAGGGAGAAAATCAAGATGAAAGTAAACAGTAATGAAAGAGGTATAATTAACACTGTCGCATAGTTATGGTAACGTCTCTGATAAAACTCGACGCTTCTAAAAAGATTAGGATTCATAACATTCTCCTTATTTGTTGAATAGATGATGGTAGAAGCCCTGCGCCTTCATTAACTCTTGATGACTACCAACTTCAATGATTTTACCTTGGTCAAGAACAATGACACTATTAGTTCGTTCGGCTATACTGAGACGATGGGCTACAAAGAGAATGGTTTTATCAGTGAGGGACATAAGATTATCTATAACTTTTTTCTCAGTCAAGACATCAAGACCGCTAGTAGCTTCATCTAGTATTAAAACAGGAGATTTAGTTAAAAGAGCACGAGCGAGGGCTATTCGTTGCTTTTGTCCTCCTGATAGACCAGATCCATCAGAGAGATGAGTTTGATAGCCCATAGGCATTCTTTCAATGTCTTGACGGATTTCAGCTAATTCACAAGCTCTTAGAATATCTTCTTGGCTAATCATATGATTACCTCCCAAAGTTAAGTTTTCCAAAATAGAGCCATTAAAGATATAGGCTTGTTGAGGTAGGTAATTAATATGACGGCGCAAGACTTTTTTATCAATGTTTTTAATATCCTGATGATTGATGGAAATATGTCCTTTGTAGGGTTCAAAGAAATTGACAATCATTTTGGCTAAAGTTGTTTTACCAGAACCACTGACTCCAACTAGGCTAACCTTATCTCCTTGTTTAATCGTGAGATTAATATCTGTTAAGGTATCTCGTCCAAAACCATACTTATAAGAAAGGTCATCAAATTCAATATCGCCCATCAAAAAATGTGAATGAACAGGGTTTTCTTGAACTTTAAATTCAGATTCGACTAGATAGACTTCGTTCAAACGGTTATTAGCGACCTTCGCAGATTGGAGTTTGGTTTGGAGGTTGATAATATTTTCCATAGGAGTTGTAAAGTAAGAAAGAAGTGTGTTAAAGGTAATCAGCTGACCGGTAGAAATTTTACTCGACATGACTAATTGAGCGCCAAACCATAGGATAAGGATATTCAGAACTAATTTTGTTCCCTGCTTTAAACTCGTTTGTAAAATAGAATATTTACTGAGCTTAAAGGATTTTTCCAAATAATCTACAAATTCGCTGTCTATATTTTGATAGCGATTTTCTTCACTCGTGAGCGACTTGATAGTTTCAATCCCGTTGATATCTTCGATAATGGCAGAGCTAACCATAGAATTACTTTGCATGACATCATGGTTCATTTTTTCGAAAGGCTTCATAAAAGAAAAGATGATGAACATGTATATAGGAATGGAAATAAGAGAAAGAAGGAAGAGATTAGGGTTTTGTGCCAGTAAGACACCCCCTACAAGAATCAGAATGGAAACATCCAGAAAAAGAGAAAGAATGGTAGAAGCCAAAGCATCTATAATAGAGTTAGCATCTGTGAACCGTGAAATGATTTCTCCTGTACGACGTGTCGCAAAGAAAGACATAGGAAGTTCAAAAATATGGCGAATATAGGATAAAATCACATCAATACTTAATCTTTGACTCAGAACGGTTAGGAGATAATCTCTGGAGAAGCCCATGATTTGTTGGAGGATATAGGTTATAACCAGACCAACTGAGATGATTCCTAAAGTTGATTTCATCTGATTTGGGATGTATTCATCCAAGATTCCTTGAAGATAATAAGAACCACCTATATTGATAATAGTGACCAATAAGCTTGAGAGAACAATGTAAGCAATGAGAGATTTTTGTTTGAAAATCAGAGGAAGGAAGCTTAGTAGGCCATTCTTTTTATCTTTATGGGGTTGATAGCTGGGTTTGGGAGCTAGAAAAATAGCTACTCCAGTCCATTCAGAGAAAAAGCGTTCTTTTGACATTTTGGTGATTTTTACAGAAGGGTCAGGATCACCAATAACCAGATAGTCTTTCTTTGTTTGATAGACAACATAGTAATGTTGGAGTTTTCCTTCTTTGTTAACGTGAACGATAAATGGATAGGGGACATCACTCATGTCAAAGAGAGTTTTATCTGCTTGAACAGGTCTTGTTTCAAAGCCCATTTCATCAGCGGCTTTTACAATGCCAAGAGCAGTCGTTCCTTCTTTATTGGTCTTTGCAAGTTCTCTCAAGTGAGCTAGAGAAAAATCTGAACCATAGAATTTAGCAATCGAGGCTAAGGCAGCAACACCGCAGTCTCTAGCATCTATTTGAGGAACAAATGTACGTTTATAAGAAGTCATTGGCAATTCCTTTCATATAGTGGATAGGTATATTATGCCATAAAAATAAGTTCATATTTTATGAAATCTTGAATAGTCATTGAAAGTTCCTGAATGGTAAAAAAGTGATTAGAAATTATCTTTTTAAAAAAATTTAGAGGTAGTTTTAAATAAAAAAGCTAATTTAAGACGTTTCGATGACAATTCAAGATTTGGATGAAAAATTTTAAAAAACAATGATATACTAAACTTGTCAAAGTTGCAACAGGACAAAAATTAAAAATAAAAAGGAGTATTTGTCATGAATACAAAAATGATGTCACAATTTTCTGTTATGGATAATGAAATGCTTGCTTGCGTTGAAGGTGGAGATATTGATTGGGGAAGAACAATTGCTTGTGGAGCAGGGATTGCGTATGGCGCACTTGATGGGTATGCAACAACTTATGGTTCGACATTTCTATTGGGACCATATGCTATAGGAACAGGAGCAATTGGTGCTGTGCTAGGTGGGATTGGTGGTGCACTTACCTGTTAGCATAGGAAAGGAGATAGTAATGAAAAAAATATTTGCAACAAAACACAATGTTTTCTTAGTGAGGTTGTTGTTCGGACAGATACCTTTGGTTGTTTCTACTTATCTATTTCTATCTCGTCAGTTTTTAAATTTTTCCGTAGTTTTCCAATTTCTTTTAGTAGTTATTAACTTGGCTTCTATTTTGGCTACTGTTTATCTCACTAGGGAAATGAGAGTAAGAGAGTTTGAAGATGATGATTTGGTTAGTCCTAGAACCAATCAACTCATGTTCGTCGGCTTGACAGGTTTTATGTCTATCATTTGTTTGTATAGAGGTATTACAGCAGGAGAATCTTACCAACAAATAATCGCTTATATTGGCGCTATTCTCTGCTTGATTGTCATGTTTTTACTCATTTGGGGCTTGAAGTATTATAAAAAGTAGAGCTTAATGAAGTATAAAAGAAAAGGGTAAGTGTTTTCGTAATACTTACCCTTTTATAATGAATTTTTTGCAATTCAAGATGTTTCGATGACAATTCAAGATTTAGATAAGAAAATTTTAAAAACAGTGCTATACTTAAACTGTCAAGGTTGCAACAGGACAAAAATTAAAAATTAAAAATTAAAAATTAAAAATAAAAAAGGAGTATTTGTCATGGATACAAAAATGATGGAACAATTTGAGATTATGGATACTGATATGCTTACTTGCGTTGAAGGTGGCGATTGTAATTGGGGAGATTTTGCCAAAGCAGGTGTTGGAGGAGGAGTAGCAAGAGGTCTTCGGCTAGGAATAAAAACAAGAACATGGCAAGGTGCAGCAGCTGGTGCTGCAGGAGGAGCTATACTTGGAGGTGTAGCTTATGCAGCTACATGTTGGTGGTAATTATGGATTTTAAAAGTTTTATTATTGGTTTAGTAGTTGGTATATTAGGCCCCTATATGGATGATTTAATTAGAAAAATATTTTCAAAATCTCCCAAAAAGAATAAGGATAGTACTTTCTAAAAAATCAATTTCTCCCCTGTATTTGCTAGATTAATTTACAGGGGAGTTTCTTTAATATTATTTCGTCTGTCAAAGTGATATGGGATAGCAGGGTGAAAAGTTTACCAACAAGTCGGTATCAAGACAATATAAAGAGGAAAGTATGTTTTTCATGCTTGCTTTTTTTAATTTTTTTACAATTCAAGATGTTTCGATGACAATTCAAGATTTGGATGAAAAACTTTAACAAATAGTGCTATATTGAAATTGTCAAAGTTGCAACAGGACAAAAATTATAGTCAACTGAAACAGGAGTAGGACAAAAGAGCCTCGAAAAAAGTATTGCAACTTGGTAATACCTTTTTGAGGTGCTTTTTGATATGAGCCCATGTTTTCTCAATAGGATTGTACTCAGGTGAGTAGGGAGGAAGTGGTAAAAGTTTATGTCCAAATTCTTCACACAAGAGTTCTAGCTTCCCCATTCTATGGAATCTTGCATTATCCATAATAATAACT
>NZ_JUUO01000110.1:0-13272 GCF_001074975.1 Streptococcus pseudopneumoniae
GACGGGCATTAGTCAAGTAATATAGCACGACCTGAACGAAGTTCAGCGAGCGTCTTTAGACGCTGCTGGAGAGAAACGGCTTATAGCCGGTGTACAAGCCACCCGTTTTCACGGGTGGTTATGACTTTTTAGGATCTTGGTGGGTTAAATTCAATCCCCAAGGGACCAAATTTTCAGTTTTATTTTTAATGCGTGTGATATTATCCTTATGACGAATGATAATCAAACCAGCAAGTGCTAGGATAATAGCGATGAAGAGAGGGTCATAGTGACTCAGGATAAAACCAAAAAGTGGAAAGAGTAGAACTCCGACGACAGCTGCGATAGATGCTGTGACACTAGATAGTGAAATCATACTACCAAGATAGAGGGTTCCAAAGAAAACAACCGCAAGGTAGAGACAGAAAACAGGCACAAATCCGAAAATCACTCCTGCACTAGTCGCAACTGCCTTACCTCCTTTAAATCCAGCAAAAATGGGGAAGGTATGGCCAATAACAGCCAAAAGTCCAAAGATGAGTGGTGAAACACCTTGTAGATGAAAGATAATCGGAAGAAGGGTTGCTAGGGTTCCTTTGAAAAAATCAATCACAAAGGTCGCCATACCCGCTTTTTTACCTAAAATACGGAAGGTATTGGTCGTTCCTGTGTTGCCAGAACCATGCTCACGTAAATTTGTTTGAAAGAAAATTTGTCCAATCCAGAGACCAGACGGAATCGAGCCTAGCAGATAAGCTAGAATTAATAAAACTATTGTAATCATACTCCTATTATATCATGAAATGGAGAAGAAAGGCAGAGAATCTCTACTGAAATTGTTACAGCGGAGAAAGAAAAATTTTGCAAAATCCTTGGAAAACCTGTAGAATAGTAAAGATGAACGAATAGGAGGTTCCTTGTGTCAAAAAAGGAAATCAATATTAACAATTATAATGATGATGCCATTCAGGTGCTAGAAGGGTTGGATGCGGTCCGAAAACGTCCAGGGATGTATATCGGATCGACCGATGGTGCTGGTCTCCACCACCTAGTCTGGGAAATCGTCGATAATGCTGTCGATGAAGCCTTGTCTGGATTTGGTGACCGTATTGATGTGACAATCAATAAAGATGGCAGTTTAACGGTTCAAGACCATGGTCGTGGTATGCCGACTGGTATGCATGCTATGGGCATTCCAACAGTTGAAGTTATCTTTACTATCCTTCATGCCGGAGGAAAATTCGGTCAGGGTGGTTATAAGACATCAGGAGGTCTCCACGGAGTGGGTTCTTCGGTCGTTAATGCTCTTTCAAGTTGGTTGGAAGTTGAAATCACCCGTGACGGTGCAATCTATAAGCAACGT
Source organism: Streptococcus pseudopneumoniae (assembly GCF_001074975.1). Taxonomy (GTDB): domain Bacteria; phylum Bacillota; class Bacilli; order Lactobacillales; family Streptococcaceae; genus Streptococcus; species Streptococcus pseudopneumoniae_D. Next base: position 1,343 of record NZ_JUUO01000110.1, read on the forward strand.
TTTGAAAATGGTGGCAAACCTGTCACGACTCTGAAGAAAATCGGTACAGCGCCCAAGTCTAAAACAGGTACAAAGGTTACCTTTATGCCTGATGCGACGATCTTTTCCACGACAGACTTTAAGTACAATACCATCTCAGAGCGTCTTAATGAATCAGCTTTTCTCTTGAAAAATGTTCGCTTGTCCTTGACGGACAAGCGAACAGATGAAGCGATTGAATTCCACTATGAGAATGGGGTACAAGACTTTGTTTCTTATCTCAACGAAGATAAGGAAACCTTGACACCAGTTCTGTACTTTGAAGGCGAAGACAATGGTTTCCAAGTGGAAGTCGCCCTCCAGTACAATGATGGATTCTCAGATAATATCCTATCCTTTGTCAATAACGTTCGTACCAAGGACGGTGGAACACATGAGACAGGACTAAAGTCTGCCATTACCAAGGTTATGAACGATTACGCGCGTAAGACGGGGCTTCTCAAGGAAAAAGATAAAAACCTTGAAGGTTCAGACTATCGTGAGGGACTAGCGGCCGTTCTTTCTATCTTGGTTCCTGAAGAACATCTTCAGTTTGAAGGACAGACCAAGGATAAACTTGGAAGTCCTCTAGCTCGTCCAGTTGTGGATGGAATTGTGGCGGACAAGTTGACCTTTTTCCTTATGGAAAATGGAGAATTGGCTTCTAATCTCATCCGCAAGGCCATCAAGGCCCGTGATGCTCGCGAGGCGGCTCGTAAGGCGCGTGATGAGAGCCGAAATGGCAAGAAAAATAAGAAAGATAAGGGCTTGTTGTCGGGTAAATTAACCCCTGCCCAGTCCAAGAATCCTGCCAAGAATGAACTCTATCTAGTCGAGGGGGACTCTGCCGGTGGTTCTGCCAAACAAGGCCGTGATCGCAAGTTCCAGGCAATCTTGCCCCTACGTGGTAAGGTTATCAATACAGCTAAGGCCAAGATGGCGGATATCCTCAAAAATGAAGAAATTAATACCATGATTTATACCATCGGTGCGGGTGTTGGAGCAGATTTCTCCATTGAAGATGCTAACTATGATAAGATCATTATCATGACCGATGCGGATACCGATGGTGCCCACATCCAGACCTTGCTCTTGACATTTTTCTACCGCTACATGCGTCCGCTAGTCGAGGCAGGACATGTCTATATCGCCCTCCCTCCTCTTTACAAGATGTCCAAAGGAAAAGGCAAGAAAGAAGAAGTGGCTTATGCATGGACAGATGGCGAATTAGAAGAACTCCGCAAGCAGTTTGGCAAAGGTGCTACCCTCCAACGCTACAAGGGACTTGGTGAAATGAACGCCGATCAGCTCTGGGAGACGACTATGAATCCTGAAACCCGTACCCTTATCCGTGTCACAATCGAAGATCTGGCTCGTGCCGAACGCCGTGTCAATGTCCTCATGGGTGACAAGGTCGAACCACGTCGTAAATGGATTGAGGACAATGTCAAGTTTACGCTGGAAGAAGCGACAGTGTTTTAAGTCAGTTTTTTATGAATAGGTGTCAATATGAGAACTGAAACAGAAATGCTCGATGTAATTTTAAAGACTGCTGAAACCTTACAAGTCGTGACTGTCGCTATGTCTGGTTCACGAACTGATACAAAAGCACCAAAAGATGAGTTTCAGGATTACGACGTGGTTTATGTTGTAGATGATTTAGATAATCTGACGAGTGACCTTTCTTGGTTGGACCAGTTTGGCACACGTAACATTGAGCAACATAATGTTCTAGGCAACCGTCGACTTTATCTCATGCTCTTTGAGGATGGTAACCGCATTGATTTAACCCTCTGCCCTAAAGAGCATATCAAGGAGTGGGTGGATAGTGAGGCAGGATTCACTGTTTTAGAAGATCAAGAACATTTATTTGAACCCTATTCCCAAAATCTAGAGCGTTACTGGACAAGTCCAGCTAGTGAGATTGATTTTGAAAAAGCCTGCAATGAATTTTGGTGGGTGTCAGCTTACGTGGTAAAAGGGATTTGTCGCAATCAAGTCATCTATGCGACTGACCATCTCTACGGTATTTGTCAGCAAGAACTCCTGAAAATCTTAGCTTGGCAGGTAGCAAGTGATAGGGGAAGAGTCGACGTCGGCAAGAACTACAAGTACCTCTTTAACTATTTACCTGCTGAGAAAGAAAAGGAATTCTCAAATCTGCTTGATTTTTCAAGTATAGAGAAGCTCACCCAGTCTTTATTTTCTACGATGCAACTTTTCCACAGAGAAGCACAAGCCTTCTCTCTCAAAACTGGCTTCCACTATGACAAAGCAACCGCAGAGAAGATGATTGAGTATGCTAAGGAGAGACTCGAAATAAATGAAACCATTACAAAATAATAAGATAACAAAATTTTTACTGATTAGTTTTCTCATTTCTTGGGGATTTGGTTGGGGATTACTTGCTTTCCTGACGCAAATGGGCCTCTTAAGTCTAACAAGTCCTCTGGGAGTCTTTCTCCATCTGCTAGGAGGTTTCGGTCCAACCATTGCAGCCATTTCTTGTTTGCCTCAAAAATCAATTAAAAGCATAGTTTCTTTTATCTTAGGGGACTCAAAGAAATATATTTTCTTATTTCTTTTACTAATTTTCGTGCAGACGGGTGTTATTGCTTTCTCGTCTAAGGAAATTAATCCAGCTTTTCCACTAGGAAATTTATTTGTTATTTTTTTGAGTGCAGTCTGTGTTTATGGTGGAGAAGAAGAACTGGGATGGCGAGGCACCTTGCAACCAACTTTGGAAACTAGATTCTCCTTTTGGATTTCCAGTTTGATAACAGGTTGTATTTGGGCAGTATGGCATGTACCTTTATGGTTTGTGATTGGAAGTTCCCAAAGTAGGATGCCTTTTATATTATTCAGTCTATTTGCAATTTATCTCAATATTCTCCTAGCTGCTGTTTTCAAAAAAAAACTAACTCGGTCCTCTTTTGCGCCATTTTTCACGGTCTAATTAATACCCTACTTAGCTTATTTGTTATTAAAATTAATCTTTTATTCATTCTAGGATTAGTAGGATTCCTCTTCTTTTCTCACTACCTACAAAGAAATAGTTAAATTTATAAAATATAGATTTACTTTACAACAAAACAATAAAAAGAGAATTATTATGTCTAACATTCAAAATATGTCCTTAGAGGACATCATGGGAGAGCGCTTTGGTCGCTACTCCAAGTACATCATTCAAGACCGGGCTTTGCCAGACATTCGTGATGGATTGAAGCCGGTTCAGCGTCGCATTCTTTATTCGATGAATAAGGATGGCAATACCTTTGACAAGAGCTATCGTAAGTCGGCTAAGTCTGTCGGTAACATTATGGGGAATTTCCACCCACACGGGGACTCTTCTATCTATGATGCCATGGTTCGTATGTCACAGGACTGGAAAAATCGTGAGATTCTAGTTGAAATGCACGGTAATAACGGTTCTATGGATGGAGATCCGCCTGCGGCTATGCGTTATACTGAGGCGCGTTTGTCAGAGATTGCTGGTTACCTTCTTCAGGATATCGAGAAAAAGACAGTTCCTTTTGCGTGGAACTTTGACGATACCGAGAAAGAGCCAACTGTTTTACCAGCAGCCTTTCCAAACCTTCTGGTCAATGGTTCGACTGGGATTTCAGCTGGTTATGCCACAGATATTCCACCTCATAATTTAGCTGAGGTCATCGATGCGGCGGTTTACATGATTGACCACCCAACTGCCAAGGTAGATAAACTCATGGAATTCTTGCCGGGACCAGATTTTCCTACTGGAGGGATTATTCAGGGTCGTGATGAAATCAAGAAGGCCTATGAAACTGGGAAAGGGCGCGTGGTTGTTCGTTCCAAGACTGAGATTGAAAAGCTAAAAGGTGGTAAGGAACAAATTGTTATTACTGAGATTCCTTATGAAATCAACAAGGCCAATCTAGTCAAGAAAATCGATGATGTTCGTGTCAATAACAAGGTGGCTGGTATTGCTGAGGTTCGTGATGAGTCTGACCGTGACGGTCTTCGTATCGCTATCGAACTCAAGAAAGACGCTAATACAGAGCTGGTTCTCAACTATCTCTTTAAATATACTGACCTGCAAATAAACTATAACTTTAACATGGTGGCTATTGACAATTTCACCCCTCGTCAGGTCGGTATTGTGCCAATCTTGTCTAGCTACATCGCCCACCGTCGTGAAGTGATTTTGGCGCGTTCACGCTCTGACCAGGAAAAGGCTGAGAAGCGTCTCCATATCGTCGAAGGTTTGATTCGCGTGATTTCGATTTTGGACGAAGTCATCGCCCTTATCCGTGCTTCTGAGAATAAGGCGGACGCCAAGGAAAACCTCAAGGTCAGCTATGATTTTACAGAAGAACAGGCTGAGGCTATCGTAACCTTGCAACTTTACCGTTTGACCAATACGGATGTGGTTGTCTTGCAGGAGGAAGAAGCAGAGCTTCGTGAAAAGATTGCCATGCTGGCGGCTATTATCGGTGACGAGCGGACCATGTACAATCTCATGAAGAAAGAGCTTCGTGAGGTTAAGAAGAAGTTTGCGACTCCACGTTTGAGTTCTCTAGAAGACACTGCGAAAGCAATCGAGATTGATACTGCTAGTTTGATCGCTGAAGAGGATACATATGTCAGTGTGACTAAGGCAGGCTATATCAAACGTACCAGCCCACGTTCCTTTGCGGCTTCCACCTTGGAAGAAATTGGCAAGCGTGATGATGATCGTCTGATCTTTGTTCAATCTGCTAAGACAACCCAGCATCTTTTGATGTTCACGACACTTGGAAATGTCATTTATCGACCAATTCATGAATTGACAGATATACGCTGGAAGGATATCGGTGAGCATCTGAGCCAGACCATTACAAACTTCGAAACTAACGAAGAAATCCTTTATGCAGAAGTGGTAGATCAGTTTGATGATGCGACAACCTACTTTACTGCGACTCGTCTCGGTCAAATCAAGCGTGTAGAACGCAAAGAATTCTCTCCATGGAGAACCTACAAGTCTAAGTCGGTTAAGTATGCTAAACTCAAAGACGAGACAGACCAGATTGTAGCAGTGGCTCCGATTAAACTAGATGATGTTCTCTTGATTAGCCAAAACGGTTATGCCCTTCGTTTCAATATTGAAGAGGTTCCGGTTGTCGGTGCTAAGGCAGCAGGTGTCAAAGCTATGAACCTGAAAGAAGATGATGTTCTCCAATCTGCCTTTATCTGTAATACCTCATCCTTCTACCTTTTGACCCAACGTGGAAGCTTGAAACGTGTTTCTATTGACGAAATTCCAGCAACCAGCCGTGCCAAACGAGGATTACAAGTCTTGCGTGAGTTAAAAAACAAACCGCATCGTGTCTTCTTAGCAGGTGCAGTTGCAGAACAAGGCTTCATCGGTGATCTTTTCAGTACAGAAGTGGAAGAGAACGACCAAACTCTGTTTGTCCAATCCAACAAAGGAACAATCTATCAAAGCCGATTGCAAGAATTGAACCTGTCAGAACGAACTAGCAATGGAAGCTTCATATCAGATACCATTTCAGATGAAGAAGTTTTTGACGCTTATCTTCAGGAAGCTTATACAGAATTTGAATCTAAGAAATGATAAAAAACAATGAAAAGCTTTTCATTGAGAAATTTGTTAAGCCATAGATTTAAGAGTTGAATTTGATTATATATACAAAAACGAACAGTGCTGATTCCCAACTGATAGGGACGTAAGCCTGGTCGTTTTCTTGTTTTTATTGGTATAGACCAAATGGTGTTTGAATGTGAAACGTTTAATATATGATCAACTATTCAAGTTGGGTTAATAAAAAATAATTTTTTTTAAGAAAACGATTGCGTCATATTTATTTTTATGTTATACTAATATCGTTTCAAGAAAGCGCGTTCAAGAAATAGTTGGTTTAAATATAAAGGAGTTTTGTATGTCTCAAAATAAACAAGATAAAGGATTTCGTTTTTCTATTCGTAAACGTAGTGTTGGAGTATGTGGTGTTGCCATCGCAACATTTTTGCTAGGTTCTGGCCTTGTATTTCAAACAAATGTAGTAAAAGCAACAGAGCCAAGCGTTGCTGCAGTTGCTGGTGAAAATATTGCTGCTCATAAGTCTGCAAGTCAGAGTTCGACTGCTTATGGTGCAGATGCTTCTAGAGCGGTTGATGGTAATCGAGATAATGACTACGGCCATCGCTCAGTTACTCATACAGATTTTCAAGATCATTCTTGGTGGAAAGTCGATCTAGCAAAAGAAGAAGGTGTGGGAACTGTTCGTATTTACAATCGTGGAGACAGTAATGTAGGGGATCGTTTATCTAATTTTGATGTTATTTTGTTAGATAAAGATGGAAATGAAGTGGCTCGTCAACATGTAGATAGCTTAAACAATCAACCAACAGTTGATGTTCAATTCTCAGGAGTTGATGCACGATATGTAAAAATTGAATTAAATAAATCTAAAACTCCTCTTAGTTTGGCAGAAGTTGAAGTATATCGTTCTGTAAAAGAAGAAAAAGTAGTAGCAGATAAGAAAACAGAAAATAAAGCTAAAAAAGATTATACTGCAGAGCTAAATAACTATTTATTTGGTTTAAATTATGATAAATTAAATATTTTGACTAGAAAAGGCGAAGCCTTAGAAAATTACACTAATACAAGCACAAAACAACAAGGAAATGAATTTGTGGTTGTAGAAAAAGTGAAGAAAAATCTTTCTAATGGTTCTGCTGATGTTGCCATTAATGGCAACGGAGATATTTTCCTAGGTGCTTTATTTAAAGCAAATCAAGACCTTCTAGAAAATAAACCACAACAAATTAGTTTAGATCGTAGCAAAGGTAGAATTAGTGTTGATTTACCAGGAATGGTAGGCGGAGATAGCTATGTAGATGCTAATCCAACTGTAAGTGGTATGCAGGAAGGTGTAAATACCTTGTTAAATCGTTGGCATGAAAAATATGCTGGGAAGAACCCTGCTCCAGCACGTATGCAGTACGAATCAACTTCTGCTTACAGCATGAATCAATTAAAAGCAAAATTCGGAAGTGACTTTGAAAAAGTCGGTGTTAATTTGAAAATTGATTTTGATGCAGTTCACAAAGGTGAAAAACAAATTGAGGTAGTTGATTTTAAACAAGTTTACTATACTGCTAACTTTGATGCTCCAAAAAATCCATCAGATGTATTTGATCCAGGAGTAACGGTTGATCAATTGAAAGCACGTGGAATTGATGAAAATACTCCTCCTGTATATGTATCAAGCGTATCATACGGACGTCAAATGTATGTTAAGTTTGAAACAACAAGCAAGAGTACCGAGTTGAAAGCAGCAATCAATGCTGTGATCAAAGGAGTGCCTATTAAACCAGAATCTGAATGGGCACGTGTCTTGAAGAATACAACTGTAACAGTTTCAATCGTAGGTGGAAATGCTGATGGCGCTGCACGTGTTGTGACAGGTACAGTAGAAGATTTGAAGAAATTGATTCAAGAAGGAGCTACTTTCAGTACACAAAACCCTGCTGTTCCAATTTCTTATAAGACTGCATTCTTGAAAGATAATCAAGTAGCCACAATTCAAAGTAATACAGACTACATTGAAACTAAAGTGACTTCATATAAAAATGGTTACCTCAATTTACAACATAAGGGAGCTTATATCGCTCGTTACTATGTTTACTGGGATGAAGTAACTTATGATAAGGATGGAGTTGAAAGCATTCGCTCACGTCAATGGGAAGATAATGGTAAAAACAGAACAGCTGGCTTCCAAACTGAACTTCAATTTAAAGGAAATGTACGTAATGTACGCGTGAAGATTCAAGAAAAAACAGGTCTTGCTTGGGAACCATGGCGTACAGTTTACAATCGTACAGACCTTCCTCTAGTCCAAAAACGTACCATTATTAACTCAGGTACAACACTAAAACCAAAATACGATGAAAAAGTTGAAAATAACTAATTCTCACTTGTAAAAATAATTAGTTATACTAATGAATTGAACCCCAAAAGTTAGTCCAAATTCTAACTCTTGGGGTGTTTTTCTGTGTCTTGTTTTATAAGCAGTTTACATATAAGTATATATATATTAATTGTTCTTGTGAATAGAATTATAGATTTATTAGACCCAAGGTAAGAAGACATCTCTTGTTTTTATATTCAAAGCTATAGCGGTTAATATTTAAGGAGACGTTAAAGTTCAAGTAGCCAATAAGAAGAAATTCTCTTGTAGTTTAAGATTTTTTAGGATAGTTATGAATTTAATTCTAGATAAAGGGATCTATTTTAGGAGTCATTTTCTAGCTTCTTTAGGTAACCATCTCCGAATGGACCTCTTGTGATTCGCATTAGTTTACTTTTTCCATAGGGCATAGGGGTGTGTATAGTAGATCTATTTATTGGAAAATGTCTATTCTGTGTTTTATTATGGATATATTTACTTCAAATTCTCCTAAACATCGAGTTTTAACTCATGTTTCTCAAAAAGATGTTTAATGAGGTGAAAATTGGTAAATTTGAGCATAATATCTTGTAAAAAATTCTAAAATCCTATAAAATAAAAAGTGACGGAGGAATTTATGAATGTAAATCAGATTGTACGGATTATTCCTACTTTAAAAGTTAATAATAGAAAATTAAATGAAACCTTTTATATGGAAACCCTCGGTATGAAAGTCTTGTTAGAGGAGTCAGCCTTTCTATCACTAGGTGATCAAACAGGTCTTGAGAAGCTGGTTTTGGAAGAAGCACCAAGCATGCGTACTCGTAAGGTAGAGGGACGAAAAAAACTGGCTAGATTGATTATCAAGGTGGAAAATCCCTTGGAAGTCGAAGGACTCTTATCTAAAACAGATTCGATTCATCAATTATATAAAGGTCAAAATGGCTACGCTTTTGAAATTTTTTCACCAGAAGATGATTTGATTTTGATTCATGCAGAAGATGAGATAGAAAGTCTAGTAGAAGTAGGAGAAAAACCTGAATTTCAAACAAATTTGGAATCAATTTCTTTAAGTAAATTTGAGATTTCTATGGAATTACATCTTCCAACTGATGTCGAAAGTTTCTTGGAATCATCTGAAATTGGGGCATCCCTTGATTTTATCCCAGCTCAAGGTCAAGATTTGACTGTGGACAATACGGTTACTTGGGACTTATCTATGCTCAAGTTCTTGGTCAATGAACTAGATATTGCAAGTCTTATCAAGAAATTTGAGTCTACCGAATATTTTATTCCTAAGTCTGAAAAATTCTTCCTTGGTAAAGATCGAAATAATGTTGAATTGTGGTTTGAAGAAGTATGAAGTGGACCAAGATTATTAAAAAAATAGAAGAACAAATCGAGGCAGGGATTTATCCTGGAGCCTCTTTTGCGTATTTTAAGGACAATCAATGGAGTGAAATCTACTTAGGTCAAAGTGATCCGGAGCATTGTCTGATGACTGAAGCAGGACTAGTTTTTGACCTAGCCAGTGTCAGCAAGGTTGTTGGGGTTGGCACAGTTTTTACCTTTTTATGGGAAAAAGGTAAATTAGATATTGATAGACCTGTAACAGATTTTTTAGCTGAGAGTGATTATCCAGACATCACTATTCGCCAGCTCTTAACTCATGCTACAGATCTTGATCCTTTTATTCCCAATCGTGATCGTTTAACTGCATCAGAATTAAAGGAAGCTATGTTTCATCTCGACAGACGAAGTCAGCCATCTTTTCTTTATTCGGATGTTCATTTTTTGCTTTTAGGCTTTATTTTGGAAAGAATCTTTGATCAAGACTTGGATGAGATTTTACAGGAGCAAGTTTTTAAACCTTGGGGAATGAATGAAACCCAATTTGGTCCTGTTGAACTTGCTGTTCCAACAGTTAGAGGTGTAGAGGCCGGTATGGTACATGATCCCAAGGCTCGTCTCCTGGGCAGACATGCAGGTAGTGCTGGTTTATTTTCGACAGTAAAGGATTTACAAATCTTTTTAGAACACTATTTAGCAGATGATTTTGCAAGAAATTTGAGTCAAAATTTTTCTCCTTTGGATGACAAGGAACGTTCTTTAGCATGGAATTTGGAAGGAGATTGGCTAGACCATACGGGCTATACAGGTACCTTTATCATGTGGAATCATCAGAAGCAAGAAGCGGCTATTTTCCTATCGAATCGTACCTATGAAAAGGATGAGAGGGCTCAGTGGATATTAGACCGCAATCAAGTGATGGACTTGATTCGCAAAGAAGAGTAAGGAGAGATATGTCAAATATTTTAAAAGGGACTTTATTAACAGTTGTAGCTGGTATTGCTTGGGGCTTGTCAGGGACGAGTGGCCAATACCTGATGGCACACGGAATTTCCGCTCTAGTCTTGACCAACTTGCGTCTTTTAATCGCCGGTGGAATTCTCATGCTTTTGGCCTATGCTACTGCAAAGGATAAAATGTTGACTTTTTTAAAGGATAGAAAGAGTTTGCTGTCTCTTCTTATTTTTGCTCTGATTGGTCTTTTTCTCAACCAATTCGCCTATCTGTCTGCTATTCAGGAGACCAATGCAGGTACTGCGACTGTGCTTCAATATGTTTGCCCTGTCGGGATTTTGATTTATAGCTGTATCAAGGATAAGGTAGCACCGACACTGGGAGAGATTTTTTCTATCACATTAGCCATCGGAGGAACCTTCCTGATCGCAACTCATGGACAGTTGGACCAGTTATCCATGACACCTACAGGCCTGTTCTGGGGTCTCTTTTCTGCTCTGACTTACGCACTTTATATCATTTTACCCATTGCCTTGATTAAGAAGTGGGGGAGTAGTTTGGTCATTGGTGTGGGAATGGTTATAGCAGGTTTGGTCGCCCTTCCTTTTACAGGAGTTCTAGAGGCTACTATCCCAACTAGTCTTGATTTTCTCCTTGCTTTTGCGGGCATTATCCTTATCGGGACTGTCTTTGCCTATACAGCCTTCTTAAAAGGAGCCAGTCTGATTGGACCAGTTAAGTCAAGTTTGTTGGCTTCAATTGAGCCAATTTCAGCGGTTTTCTTTGCCTTTCTAATCATGAATGAACAATTTTATCCCATTGATTTTCTTGGTATGGCAATGATATTAGTTGCTGTAACCCTGATTTCTTTGAAAGATTTACTCTTAGAAAAATAAAAAAGCCTCTTTGTCTGTGACAGAGAGGTTTTATGTAGTATTTTATACTCAATGAAAATCAAAGAGCAAACTAGGAAACTAGCCGCAGGCTGTACTTGAGTACGGCAAGGCGACGTTGACGCGGTTTGAATTTGATTTTCGAAGAGTATTAATTGTTTTCAAGATAAAATTCAAAACGTTCGCCTACATATTGACTTTTTACGTATTCAAATGCAGTTCCATCTTCTAGGTAGGAAACCTGAGTCAGTCCAAGAATAGCATGTCCTTTTTCAACTTCCAAATAGTGGGCAATCTTTTCCTTAGCGAGGCGAGCATAAATAGTCTGCTGTGATTTACCAATACGATAGCCGTATTTTTGCAAGGTTTGGAAGAAATGACTGGTGACGTCTTCTTTTTTAAAGTTCTTGATAAATTTTTCAGGAATAGAAGCAACTTCATAAACCAGAGGAACATTGTCGGCATAGCGAACACGTTCCATTCGAATAATATTCTCCGTTGGAGAAATTTCTAGTTTGGCCACTTCCTGCTCATTGGGAATAGTTTTTCTGTAGGAAATGAGCTGGCTAGAGGGAACTTTACCTTGGGACTTAACAATTTCAGTAAAACTGGTTGTCCCTCGCATCTTTTCTTGTACACGTGTACTGGAAACAAAGGTGCCACTTCCTACACGGCGTTCCAAGACGCCTTCTTCGACCAAAAGAGAGACAGCTTGGCGGAGGGTCATGCGACTGACCGCAAACTGCTCAGCTAAATCTCGTTCACTAGGGAGTCTTTCTCCAAT